>JBCCUP010000032.1 GCA_039196715.1 Pseudomonadota bacterium | reverse complement strand
GTCGACTACGTGGTCCTGCACGAACTGGCGCACAGCCGGCACATGAACCACTCGGCTGCGTTCTGGCGGGTGTTGGAGTCGGTGTGTCCTGACGCACGCGAGCGAGACCGCGTCTTCGACCGTGACGCCGCGCGGTTGGTGCCCGCCTGGGCACGCTACCGCGGCGGTTGAGATGGGTTGCTCAATTGAGCAGCAAATCGACCGACAGCGAATCGATGGCGTGGCGCAACACGCTCAGTGACAACACGCTGGTCATGCTGGCGGCCAGTGCCGCGGCCACCGGGGTGTGGAAGAAGTGGGATTGCATCGCGGCGATGGTCAGCACGAGGTAGATGCCCAGTCCCATCACCGTGACCAGCAGGGCGTGTGTGCGCAACTGCAACAACCAGAACAGCGAAACGCACGCCAGGAACTGCGCCAGCATGGCGCTGCTGATGACCGCGAGTTGCAGGCGGCCGATCTCGGTGGTGTCGAGGCCGAGGCTGGACAACAGCTCGGGTCCGATCAGCACGCTGCCGACTGCCGCGACCCCGAGCAGCTTGGCGAAGGTCATCAGCCCGACCTGTGTCGAGCTCACGAAAGAGGTCAGCAGTTGCTCGATGTGGATCAGGGATTCGCCCTCGTAGACGGCGTTCAACAACTCGCGTCGCTGTTGGCCGAGTTGGGGTTCGAGATGCCGTACGAAGAACCACAGGGCTGGCACCGTACACAGCAGTGTTACCAGGGCCGGCGTAATGCTGCGAAGCGGCGATCCCGCGGCTTCGCCGGCGTTGCTGAGCAGGAAGCGGTCAGTCAGCATGATGACCGTGAACACCGCGGGCGCCCAGGTGGTGAGGTCGAGTGAGCTGATCAGGCTGTTCTCTGCCGCCTTGCGATCCCGATCCAGCGAAATGCCGAGGGCCACGACGATGCCGAGCAGCAGGGCGAGCAGGGAGAGCACGAGTATCAACGGCGTTTGGACGGTCAGGTCGGTGCCGTGCACCAGGCGCAAGGCGAACCACACACTCGTCAGGGCGACCAGTCCGATCAGGATCGGCACCGCCACACCGTTGGCCTGTCGCCGTATCAGCAGGGCGACGGTTGGTGGCCACAGGTTGGCCAACAACACGGCGCTGAGCACCACCGGCTGCGTGGGTGACAGGTTGAACAAGCCGGCCAGTGGATGCCACAGCAACATCACGCACACCAGGGACAGCGCCGTGGTGCTGAGGTTGGCGAGGATCAGCGGGCGCACCACGGCCGCGTTCGGGTCGCTGGCTATCCGCGCAATCGCCGCTGTCGGGGCGGCACAGGCGAACAGCGACACCGCAACCAGGCAGACAAACAGGCCAGCGGTTTTTTCGAGCGTTTCACCCTGACCCAGCGCGGCCCCGGTGATCACCCCGGCTGCTGCAATCATCACGAAAGGCGGCAGCCACGGTGTGCTCGCGCGCGAGTCCATCGAGCGCGCGAGGCTCGCACGGTTCTGGCGGCGTTCGTCCTTGAGCAGTCGGTGCAGCTCGAAACCGATACCGGACATCAGGCGGCCCTGCTGGAAATGTGTGCGTACAAGGCCTCGTATTCAGCCAGCATCGAGTTCTCGTCGTAGAGCGCTTTGACACGGGCGCTACCTGCGTCCCGAGCGGCCCGCCACGCGGTGTGGTCGTTCAACAGTGCCAGTGCGGCGTCGCAGGTCTGCTGTGGATTGGCAATCGATACGATCGCACCTGCGCTGCCGTGGCGTCGGTCCTTTTCATCGCGACCACGGATCAGTTCGGCGCACGCGCCGACGTCGGTCGCGACCACCGGGACACCGGCGGCAAAGGCCTCGAGCACCACCAGAGGCAACGACTCCGACAGCGATGTCAGCATGACCAGCCCGGCCCGCGGGTAGATGCCCTCGACGTCCTGGTAGCCGAGAAAACGCACGTGGTTGAGTTGGCCGAGGCTGCGTATCAACGCCAGGCACTCGTCGGCGTAGCGTGGGTCCTGGTCCACCGGGCCAACGATCCAGCCCACGATGTCGGGGTCACTCTGTCGCATCAGGGCGATAGAGCGAATGAAGGTCTTGACGTCCTTGATGGCCACCACGCGCCCGATGAACGCGACGACACGCGGGATTTCCTCGGTGCGGTCGTCACGCAGGCAGGCAAAGCGGCTGACGTCGATGCCGTTGGCCACGATGCGACTGCGCGCCGGTGGGGCGCCGGCGGCGAGTTGCCACTCCTGGTTACTCTTGTGCAGCGCGGTGATGCGGTCGGCGTGTCGGTAGCTGATCCGACCGAGCGACTCGAAGTATTTGATCCACACCCGCCTGCCATCGCTGTCGTCCAGGCTCGCGGAGTGGCGTCCGGGCCCTTTCTGACCGCCGGTTGTCCGGGCCAGGTCGATGGTGCGTTCGCGCGTGTATACGCCGTGCTCGCTGAGCAGGATGGCATCGCCGCGGCGTTGCTTGAGCAGCGTGGCCAGGGCGCCGGCGAACCCGGTCGACAGCGCGTGCACGACCTGGGAGTCCGGCAGGCGCTCGATGATCGCGTTCAGCGTGAGCAGCGGGGCGTACATGGCGCGGATCTGCCAGAAGATGTCGATGAACGAGCGGGCGCCCGTGGCGCCGTCGCCCTGGTAGCAGACGCGCAATACGTCCCAGGCTTCCCGGCTGTGGAGGAAGTCCTCGCGGGTGATCGATCCGGCCGCGATGAGTTCGAACAATTCGTCGGCCGGCGGCGGCTCGAGGTCGTTGGTCGCGGCGTCAACCAGCGCGTGGTAGAAGCTCGCAAGTTGCGAGAGGGCGCCGGGGTTCCGGGCCTGCGGCCGTCCTCGCCAGTGGCGTCGTGCCTTCCACGAGTCGGCGATGAAGTGGTGCTCGAAGTGCACGACATTCTGCGGCAGGCTGTAGTGGAGCTGATTGGCTTCAGCCCGGTCACCGCCGATGAAGACAATGCCGAAGCGGCGTCCCTCCAGCGCCGAGACCGTGGCGTGCACCCACTCCGACACCCCCCCCGGCAGCACCGGATAGGTGCCCTCGACGAGCAGCAGCACGTCGACCGAGGATGCGGTTGGCCAGCGACGGATTATGCCCACAGCGCCACCAAGGCGTTGAAGGGCTCCCGGCTGCGGCGTCGCACATCGATCTGATCGAGCAACGGACGAATATCGCCGTAGTTGCCGGACAGAAACGCGCATTCGGCCAGGTAGGGCATGAGCTCGTCGGTGCAGAAGCCGCCCTTTTGGGCAACTTCGAAGGCGTCGCGTGCACTGTCGAGGTTGCCGAGTTTCAGTTCGATGCGACCAATCTGGAAATGCAACTCCGCGTCGCTCGGGTTGTGGTCGATCGCGCGCAACAGGTGTTCGCGCGCTCGGTCGAGCAGCGAGAGGTCTCCCTGGGTATTGTTGTATCCGAGGTAGACCAGCTCCCAGAACCGCGATGCCATGGTTGCGAGCATGTTGGGGTCGTGGATGATGTCAGGGCTCTCGTCCATCTCGCCGAGCAGGTCCTTGATCTGCTGGTTGAGCGATTCCTGTTTGCTGTCGAGCTGGGAGAACGCGAGCAGGCGCACGTCTTCACTCGCGTCACTCAGCGCGCGTCGCAGCAGCGGCAGGGCGGCGCGGGGCTCAAGTTGGCGCGTGGCGAGCACCGCGCGCAACCGCTTCTCCGCGTTGCGCGAATGGCAGAGGATGCCCATTAGCGCCGCTTCGCCATAGCGCTCGCCACGGCCGTTGTTGGCGCGGGCCGGGAGTTCCGGCACGTCGGTGATGTGCCAGGCGGTGGCGCTCGTGCTCCGGCGCTGCCACAGCGTAACCAGCAAGGCGATGACGGTGAGTGCGCCGAGCATCGGCAGGCACAGCGCCAGCACGCCGCAGTAGGCCAGCACGATCTCGCGTTCATTCTGGCGCGGCGCAGCCGGCAGGAAGTGGTGGCAGCCAACGGTGATCAGGCCGGTTGCGGTCAAGTGGGTGCAGGCGAACAGGGCGAAGTCGTGCCCGCTCGCGATCCCGCCCAGCAGTTGCCGCACGCTCGCAAATTCGAGGGCGCTGCCCAGCAGCAGTGCCAGCGCACTACCCATGTGGGCCCCGCCAGCTGGTCCAGATCGCGTCGGCGTTGCTGTCCGGCCCGATCGGGCGCTTGCTGATACTGCAACCGAGGGCGGTCAGGCTGCGTCCGAAGCGCTGTTCGACCGATTCCTCTATCCGGTTTTGAAACGTCTCATACTCGCGCGCTTCGGTCAGGGGCATCAAAAGCATCAGCTCGGTCTGCGGGCCGACCTGTTTCTTGGTCGCGACGTCCAGGCCGCGCAGCAGGCTCATGATGTAGTTGGCCAGCGCGTGCTGGTGGTCCGGGCTGGTCAACAACACGCGCACCAGCATGGCGGGCAAGTGGAAGGTCTCGGCATCCCGGCAGACCCGGTGCAGTTCGCGACGGAACCGCTGCTCGCTGTCGCCCTTGCCGGCCAGTTCGGCCTCGGAAATCAGGTGACCCACGTGGGCGCTCAGCACCGCCAGCAGTTGGATGTTGTCCGGCGTGAAGGACAGAAACGGAATGCGTCGCACGGTCACCAGTGCGCGCACGCGGTTGGTGCCGTCGACCAGGGGTGCTGCCACCAGCACGGTGCCGATCTGGTGTGCGGGATCGAGTTCGGAGAGGTTGACCAGCTTGCGCGTGTGCAACGCGGCCTCGACCAGCGGGTTGGTGCCGTCGAGGGGTTTCGGGTCGCCGACTTCGGCTGCGGGCGTGGCCAGCACGCGACCGGCGTCGTCTACGAGGTAGAGGTCGGCGGCCTGCACCCAGGAAAAGGAGTCGAACAGCGCGAGGATGTCGTCAGCGTAGTCCTCGAGGTGGCTGCCGCCCTCCACCGATTGCCGGAACGCCCGCCGCACATCCTGCAGCGTTTCGCGCAAGCTCACGACCGACCCGGCCAGGCGGTATTCAAGGCGATCGTGCGAGATGCGCAGCGCGTGGTAATTCTGGGCGAAATCGTCGAGCCGTTGCGATTGGTAGTCTGCGCGTACCAGTTCGGCGTCGAGGCGGTGGCGGTAGGAATCCGACCACACGCCGCCGATCAAGGCGATCAGAAAGTAGCCCAGGGCGATCTCGCGGCTGAACGTGCTGTCCTGCATCCAGATGCTGTCCACGGTCAAGGCGTTCAAACCGGTCAACGCAGCCGCTGTGATCAGGCCCTTGGCGCTGCCGTGGCGCAGCGAGATCACGAGCGGGGCGAGCGCCCCCCAGGGGAAACTTGCCTCGTTGAAGAAGGGGTCGTGCGGGGTCAGCAGGGCGCCCACCATCGGCACCGCGAGCACGGCGAGGATGATCTCGAGCCACTCGAAGTGGTGGCCGCCGCGGTGTGGGCGTGTCAGTTCTAGGCGTGAGCTCAGCTGGGACATGGCGGTGGTACATGGGCACGCTCGGCGCGCGCGGTGACGGCATCTCTCTGGGTGTATCGGCAAGAACGCCGCAGGCTGATGCGGTGCAGACGGGCCCGATGTGCGGGTGGCGGGCTGATCGGCGATGAGCTACTTTTTGGGGGTGGAAAACGCATCGCTCACTGGCGCACTTCGGTGCCGGCGCGGCCTGAAAAACCACGCTTGGACGCCTGTGTATATCAAGAAAATCAATCTTTTAGCGGCTTGGTCATGGTGCTGAGGACGACGGGGTTCGCGGCCCTCTACCTGTTGCTCGCGGTGCTTTGGTTGCAGGCTGGACACCTCTTCGGCGTGGGCCTGGCCGCGGTCTTCGTGCTGTTCGGCAGCGGCTGTCTGGTCGCCGCTGGCATCGGCGGCGACGCGCTCGTGCGAGCGCTGCAGTGCACCGTCGCGCGCGTGCGCGAGGGCATTCGGGACCCGCGCGATACCCTGACGCACATTCTCATGCTCACGGAGCATTCGCGCCGCAACGGCCTGGTCGGCCTCGCGGACGTGGAGGCCAATTGGATGCCGCTGCAACGCGTGTGCAAGCTCGTCGCGTGCGCGGCCGAGGAACATCGGATGCGACTCGAAGCGGCCTCCGGTATCGAGCTGGCACGTCAACGCGCCAACCACACCGTGTTGCCGTGGTTCTTCCTCGCCGCCGCACTGGCGGGCACCGGCGCGCTTGCCTTTGTCCTGAGCGTCGTGGATGCTGCGCTGAGCGGGGCCACGCTGGTGCAGAGCCACAGCGTGGCGCCGTTGCTGGTGGCGTTGTTGAGCCTGGTGCTGGTGGTGCTGCCGGTGTGCATGCGCCTGGTGATTGCCCGCGAGCGCGAGGCCAATTGCATACAACTGGCCTACGAGGGCGGTATACAGATCCTGCAGAACAACAACGTTGACGCCGTTTTTCACCGCCTTGTGGACCTGGTGCCCGGCGCACCGGTTGCGGTCGAGGTGGACACCATCGGCGAGCTTGAAACGGGGCGTGGACCGTGGCTGTGATTTTCAAACGCGAGAAGGCCGGGCACATCGAGCTCAAGATCGATGACCAGTCGACGCGCGCCGCCTACCGCGTGGTGCCGGACCGGGATGAGCCGGTCATTCTGCAAGTGGAAGGCGAGCTGGCGCGTGTGCTGGACATCAGCGCCGGTGGCTTCTCGTGCCTGTGTGCGGGCTTGCAATTGAACATGCGCTACCGCGTGGTGCTGGATCTGCCTGATGAGTCCGAGCCGATCGAGGCCTTCGCCGACGTGATCAAGATCGACGAAGACACAATCTGCCGTTGCCGGTTGATCGACCTGCAGCCGGATGTCGCCGATCGCTTGCACCGCTATGTGTTGCGACGTCAGAAAGTCGCGATCAAGGCGATTCGAGCCAACGAACCCGACTGAGCTGCCGGTGCACGCCGAAAACAGCCCGCCGCATGACTGAGGTTCGCACCGGGTCGCCACTCTCGGTCTACGAGGGGTCACTGGCGGACGGCAGCTTCACGCCCGACGCGGCGCAACGCGAGGCGGTGGTCGCGCTCGACGCGTTGTGGTCCCGGCTGATCGAGCCGCCGCAACGCGCGCCGTCCGGCTGGTTCGCCCGGTTTCGCAGCGCGCCGGCGGTCACGGCCGTCACTGGCATCTACCTCTGGGGTGGGGTTGGTCGCGGCAAGACGCATTTCTGCGACCTGTTCTTCGACACCTTGCCCTTCGACGCAAAGTTGCGCTTGCACTACCACCGCTTCATGCAGCGGGTGCACGCCGGGTTGCGCGCGCGCGCCGACCGTCAGGACCCCTTGCCCGACATTGCGGCCGAGATCAGCCGCGAGGCGCGCGTGCTGGTGCTGGACGAGATGCACATCAACGACATCACCGATGCCATGCTGATGCACGGCTTGCTCGACGCCCTGTTCGCGCTTGGCGTCACGCTGGTCACAACCTCGAATGTGCCCCCAAGCGGGCTGTATCGCGACGGCCTGCAGCGCGCGCGTTTCCTGCCGGCGATCGCGCTGTTGGAGTCACACTGCAGCGTCGTGCACCTCGACAGCGACACCGACTACCGCCTGCGCACACTTGAGCGAGTGCCGGTCTACTACGTGCCGACCGGGGCGGCGGCAGACACGGCCATGGCGCAGCGGTTTGCCGAGCTGGCCCCGGACGGCGCCGCCTGTGTGCCCGGTGCACTGACGGTCAACGGCCGCGACATCCCCGTTCGGGCGCGGGCAGGCGGAGTGTTGTGGTGCGAATTCGCCGCGTTGTGTGAGAGTGCACGTGCCAGCGTTGACTACATCGAAATCGCGCGGGAGTTCCACAGCGTTCTGATCAGCAACGTGCCGGTCATGGACCAGGCGGCGAGCGATGCTGCCCGCCGTTTCGTGAACCTCATCGACGAGCTCTACGACCGCAATGTCGTGGTGATAGTCAGCGCCGATGCCGAGCCCGAACAGCTCTACGTCGGCAAACGGATGGCCTTCGAGTTCGTCAGGGCGGCGAGTCGGCTGCGTGAAATGGGGACGCGTGACTACCTCGGCCTGCCACACCTCGGCTAGCACACGGTATCGTCTACACCGGGTTCAGGGTGTCGGTGCCTGGCGCGGCGCACTCAGCACCAGCCGCGCACCCAGCAGGATCAGGCCGGCCGCGAGCAGGGCGCTGGTGCGGGGCGATTCACCCAGCAGCCAGACGGCCCAGCCGTAGCCCAGCAGGGGGATGAAGTTGTTGATCAGGGCGAAGTGATTCGCCGTGATCCGACTGAGCAGACTGAAGTAGACGACCTGCGCCAGGCCTGTGCACCCGACGCCGAGCGTTGCCACCGCCAACCAGACGCCGGTGGTCGGCGGTCGATGCGGTGACAAGCCGGCACCGATCGCGAGCGGCAGGCTCATGGCCGCGGCAGCCCAAAGCGTCAGCGCGGCGACCCACAGCGACGGCGGCACGCCCGCTCGGCGCACAAGCACGGCACTCACCGCGTAGCACACCGCCCCGCCTGCGACCATCAGCTGGCCCTCCGTGCGCCCGAGGCCGGCGATCGAGTCCCACCCGATCAGGCTGATCAGCCCCGCAAAACCGAAGCCGATGCCGAGCATCTGACGGCCGCTCGGGCGTTCTCGGATGCCGATCCAGGCGACGATACAGGTGGCGATCGGCATGCTGCCCATGAGGATCGACGCCACGCCACTGTCCACGGTCAGCTCGCCACGGTGGATCAGGTAGAAGGGCAGGGCGTTGCCGAGCAGGGCCACCCACAGCACCAGCGGCCAGTGCGTTCGGGTGTCCGGCAGGGGGGTGCGCCACAGCGTGGCGGCGGCGCTGACCACGGCCGCGCCGATCACCAGACGCCAGAACACCAGGGTCGACGGGGCGAAGTCGGTGACACTGACCTTGATCAGCAGGAAGGAGAAGCTCCACAGCAGCGTGAGCACGCTGAACAGTGCGAGTGTGGTGGCTCTCGACGACGACGCGAGCATGATGACGGAGCGGAAAGCCTGGCGGTGGGTTGGAGTAATTATTGAGTGTTCATTCAAGCTGCGCCGCGTGTGAAGGCGGTGCGGCGACCGACTGGTGAACAGTTTTCGACAGTATAGGCAGTCCCCTCGATGGACGTTTCTCCCGCCGTTCAGGCGGTTTGGCGTTGGACAACGGTGCCGATCGCGTTGGTCGCGTTGTTTGTCGTGTTGTATGCCGCTTCGTATGCGAACAATGCCCGACAGCGCGCCCCCCAACCGCGGGTCATCGAGCTCTGGGCGACCGACGAGGCGGTGCCGCGCGCGGACACGGCGTCGGCTGACGGGACCGTGATCCTGCTCGCGCCCGAGCCGGCTGACGCGACCCCGACGAACGCGGACGCCGCAGCCCGCGTTGTGCGGCTGCCGACCGATCTCCTGCTCGACTATTTTGGTGACGATGCCGACTTTTCCGAGGTGCCGCGCGTGATCGAGGGCTACATCGGCAAAGTGAAGAACCCGTCCCGTATGGTGGGGCGCATCACCGAGATCGCGCACGACGCCGAATCCGATGAGTCCGTCGCGCCCTTGTCCGCTGGGCCGGTGGTCGCGACGCGACGCACTGACGACCGCGCCTGGCTGGATGTGCGCGTTCGACTCGACACGCCCGGGGCGTCGGTCGGTGATGTGATGGTCGCCATTCACCAGAAGGCCGGACACGGACCGGCCGTGCTGATCTCGCCGGCCACCGTGAGCGACGACGGCGAGCTGAGTTTCCCCGTCCGTCGTCGCCACCTGCCGACATCGGGTTTGCGTGTCCGTGTGTACAGTATGGGCTCGTTGATGCCGTTGATAGTGGAAGGGGATGTGGTAATCGACTAGGCAGGGGGTCAGGCCATGGCGACGAGTGAGGAGAAGCGCTTTGCGCTGGGACTCGGAGTGGCCCTGCTTGTGCTCGGGCTCGGTGCGCTGGCGGTGCAGTTGGTCCAGGACAGCGTGCCGGAAGACAGCACGGCGCAGCGGGCGACGCCTGTGGTCACCGCGTCGGACCCGTCCGGTTCGTCGGCGGCTGTGACACCGGAGCCAACCGGGCCGACCCGCGCCGCGGCAGCGGCAGACACTTCGGACCGAGCAGGTCGCGTCGCAACGCCGGACCGGCCCCGCGAGACCGTGCCCGAGTCGGCGGCGCTTGACGACAAAACGGCAGCGGAGGGCGTCGCTCAACCCGTGCCGGTGATCGACCGCGTGCCGCTGGCGTACTTCGACGACGACGCGAGCCCGATCGCCCTGCCCACCGTGCTGGAGAAATACATCGACCGTGTCGAGCGTGGCACCCGATTCATGGCGCGGCTTGAGGCCATCGTCGCGGACACGACCCTACCTGCGCTTGACAGCGCACCCCTGGATCTGCATTTCGTCGAACGCAGCCAGACCAAACGGCTGAGTTTCAATGCACGCCACACCACGGCCTGGATCGAGGCAGCTTTTGCGGCTGACGCGGCCACAACCGCGTCGGACGTGCTGGTCGATGTGCGGCGGGTGGACGCCGGTGGCGCGACCGGCGATCGGCTCGCGTTGTACTTCGCCAGTGTCCAGTCGCATGCGGGTGAGCGCAGTTTTGCGATCGAATCCGAGCTTGTCGATGGCCCCGTGGCGTTGACCGTTTTCGCGGTCAGCGACGTGTTGCCGACCTTGGGGCACGCCCGGTTCGATCCCGACCGTATCGGCGACTGAGCGTCAGGGGGGTGTCAGGGCTTCAAGCAGGCCGTCGAGCACCTGATTCAGCGCCGATTCGCGAAGGCGCACGCCGTGCTGGGGCAGGGCGTCAAGGCCGACCAACGTGGCGTACAGGGTGCTGGCCGACAGGCGCGCCTGCGCCGGGGGTGCGCCGGCTGCCTTGAACAAGGTGCGCACGTACCGTATGCGCGTGTCGTCGACCGCCGTCACGGTCGCCTGCGCGGCCGAGTCGTGCCGTGCCCAACTGCGCAGTGCCGACTCGACACCGGCCCCGCCATAGCGTTTCGGTGCCGTTGCCGCCGCCAGGCCGACCAGGGTGCGCAGGCGCCTGTGCGGGGTGTCCGCAGTGCGCTCGACCTGGACAATGATGTTGTCTGTGGCCTCTTGTCTCCAGTGCTGCAGCATCGCAGCGTGCAACGCCGAGCGGTCGCTGAAGTGCCAGTAGAACGACCCCTTGCTGACGCCCAACTCGCGCGCCAGTGGCTCGACTTTTACCTGCTCGATACCGCGCTCGGTCAGGGTGCGGAAGGCTGCCTGGATCCAGTCGACGGGTGAGAGCTTCGACGCGCGGGTCATGCCGGCACCATACGCTACCGTATTGACTCCTTCAATGCATCCATTTACCATACGGTGGCGTATGTTTTTGGAGCCGCCGTGGAGACGCTTGCTGTACTGCTCGCTGCCGTGCTTGTCGGCATCGCTGGCCTGCACCTCGCCTGGGGGTGTGGTCTTCGCTGGCCAGGGGAGGACGAGCGCACGCTGATCGACGCCGTGATCGGCCGCCCCGACGTGCACCGCATGCCCGGTCTCGGTCTGTGCCTCGTGGTCACTCTGGCCCTGCTCGCAGCCGCGTTCTGGGCGCTTTGGGCGGCTGGATGGGTTGCGGTCCCGGACGGCAGCGTCGTCGGGCTCAGCGTGCGAGAGATCGGGCTCTGGCTGCTGGTCGCCGTGTTTCTCGGGCGCGGAGCGGCGACCTACCTGCCCGGGCCGCTCTCGGGTGCGGTGGAGCCGTTTCGTACCCTCGACAGACGGCTCTATGCGCCACTGTGTCTGGCGCTGGGTGTCGGCTTTCTGGTTTTGCTGTCAGTCGGTCTGTCCGTTGAAATCGACAGTGCACCTTGAAAGCGTCAGGCGATACCACCAGTTTGCTCCCGTCGACACCCACCCGGAGGCGCACCCATGCGCGTATTGAGTCTGGCAGCCAGCAACAGCCGGTCGTCCATCAACCGTGTGCTCGCCGAGCACGCGGCCACCGTCTTTGTCGCCGAGTTCGCGCCCGAGGGCAGCGTCGATCGGCTCGATATCAACGACTTCGAGATGCCGCTCTACAGCAGTGACCGTGAACAAGCGAACGGCGTGCCGGCCCTGGCACAGCAGTTCAAGGACCGCATCGCCGCCGCGGACCGCGTGATCATCTCCTTTGCCGAGCACAACGGACACTACTGCGCGGCCTTCAAGAACCTGTTTGACTGGGCGTCCCGGCTGGAAGGAAAGGTCTACCAGGACAAACCGATGGTGCTGTTGTCGACCTCACCCGGACCCGGCGGCGCGGCGTCGGTGTTGCGTGCCGCGATCGAAAGTGCGCCGTACTTCGGGTGTGAGCTGCGAGGCAGCCTGAGCGTGCCGCGGTTTCACGACAACGTCGATGCTGCTCGGGGTGAACTGACCGATCCGACACTCGCTGCGGCGCTGCGTGAGGAACTCGCGAAACTGCGTTGAGCAGACGGCGGCGACACGTGCCGCCGTTATACTGTGTCGATGCACGCTGATCTCGTCGGCACGGCGACGCCGTGGTTGCCTCGGAGCCCCTTGTGAGCAGGCCGGCGGCGGGACTGCTGGTGCTCACCGCCATCGCGGTGGCCGGCGGGTGGCTCGCGAGCCATACGCTCTTGCCGATGCCGTGGATGCTCGGCAGCCTGTTTGCCACCGCGCTCAGCGCGCCGCTGTTGGCGCGCGCCTTTCCTCAATGCCCAACCTACCCTGAGCGCGTGCGCCGGGTCTGCATCGCGATCATCGGGGTGATGATCGGCGCGAGCTTCACGCCGGCGTTGGTGTCGATTCTGCCAACGCTGTGGGTCTCGCTGCTTGCCATGCTTGCATTCGTTCTGCTCAGCCACGGTGTGGGCTACACGCTGTTTCGGCGGGTGGGTGGCTACGACCCCAAGACCGCCTTCTACGCGTCGATGCCGGGGGGGTTGATCGAGGCGATCGCCTTCGGCGAAGCCGCTGGGTGCGATGCGCGTACCCTCACGGTGCAGCACTTCACCCGCATCGTGTTGGTGGTGATGGTGGTGCCGCTGACCCTGCTGCTGTGGCACGGCACCGCGGTGGGCAGTGCCGCGGGCGAGGCGCTGTCCCGGGGCAGGTGGCACGCAGCCGACGTGCTGTGGGTGGCGGGTCTGGCGGCCACCGGTCTGGCGGTGTCGCCGTGGCTGCGGTTGCCGGCGGGTCACCTGATGACACCGCTGCTGGTCAGCGCGGTGCTGCACGCAGTCGGGTGGGCCGCCGTTACGTCACCCGAGTGGCTGTTGCACGTGGCCCAGCTCGTCGTTGGCGCCGGGCTCGGGACACGCTTCGTCGATTTTGATCGGCGGCAGTTGCTGCGCGCGCTTGGCATGAGCAGCCTCTCGATCAGCTGCGTGCTGGTGCTTTCGTTGGGGTTTGCGATAGCGCTGTCAGCGGTGACACCCTTGCCAGTGGAAGCGCTGTTCATCAGCTTTGCCCCGGGCGGCGTCACCGAAATGAGCCTGATCGCCTTGAGCTTCGGCGTCAGTCCGATGTTGGTTGCCTTGCACCACCTCTTGCGCATCACGATTACTGTTGGTTCCGTGGTGATCTGGGCGCGCCTCTTGTGGGGCGGGGGACGCTGACTGGCGGGGAGCTTGCACGTGTCACGTAGCCGACACATCATGCAGCCATACTGGTCGGATCATCGGGAAAATCGCCAGAGCCATGTCCGAGTCAACGCCACCACAAACGAATTTGCGCGACTGGATGGAATCCGAGTTCGAGGACTCGCTCGACGAGATGTATGAGATGGAGTTCGCTGAACCCTTGCTCACCGAGGAGCTCCGTCGATTGTACAAGGACGCGCACCCGGAACGCCTCGATCGACGCGTGTACTACCGCAATCTGCTGCGTCTGCAGGGCGAACTCATCAAGCTGCACGATTGGGTGCAGGACACCGGTGCCAAGGTCCTGATCATTTGCGAGGGGCGCGACGCCGCCGGCAAGGGCGGGGTGATCAAGCGCATCGCCCAACGCCTGGACCCGCGCGTGTGCCGCGTGGTGGCCCTGCCAAAGCCCACCGAGCGCGAGCAGTCGCAGTGGTACTTCCAACGCTATGTACCGCACCTGCCGGCCGGGGGTGAAATCGTTCTGTTCGACCGGTCGTGGTACAACCGCGCAGGCGTCGAGCGCGTCATGGGTTTTGCCACCGAGGACCAGGTGGAACAGTTCTTCCGCGACGTGCCGGAATTCGAGCGGATGCTCGTGCGTTCCGGTGTGACCGTGGTCAAGTACTGGTTCTCCATCACCGACGAGGAGCAGCAGCTGCGCTTTCTGATGCGCATCCACGATCCTCTGAAGCAATGGAAGCTCAGCCCGATCGACCTCGAGTCACGTATCCGCTGGGAGGACTACACGCGTGCCAAGGAGGAGATGTTCGAACGCACTAACATCCCCGAGGCGCCCTGGTACATCGTCGAGGGCAACGACAAGAAACGGGAACGGTTGAACTGCATTGAGCACTTGTTGTCGCTGATACCGTACCGCGATGTGGACCGGGATCAGATCGAACTGCCCGAGCGCCAGTTCGACCCCTATTACGAGCGTCAGACCCTCCCCGACGAACTCTACGTGCCGAAGATCTACTGAGCGGCCAACGCAAGCGCGGGCGACGGGGGTCCGCGGGCTGCGTGTTCGGCCCGGACTGCTAGGCTTAGGCCACCGAGTCCGGACCCCGGCCCATGCGGCAACTCTCCATTCTGCAGTGTGTGTTCGCCTGTGTGTTGATGGTCATTGGGTTGAACCTTGCCTGGGCACACGGGGTGACCGCGGGCGACGCGGCGTTCATCGAGAGCGTGACGGGTGTCAGTGTCGGTCCCTGGTTGTACCTGGGCGCGAAGCACATGGTGACCGGCTACGACCACCTGCTGTTCCTGCTTGGCGTGGTGTTCCTGCTTGGCGGCGCGCGCGACGTGCTCGTCTACGTGACGCTTTTTTCGATCGGCCACAGTCTCACTTTGACGACGGGCGTGCTTGCCGACATCCGTGCAGACGCCTACCTGATAGACGCGGTGATCGGTCTGTCGGTGGTATACAAGGCCCTCGACAACCTCGGGGGCTTCGAACGGCTGGTCGGTTGGCGGCCCTGGCCGAAAGTGGCGGTGTTCGCGTTCGGGCTGTGTCACGGGTTTGGTCTCGCCACCAAGCTCCAGGATCTCGAGATACCCACCGACGGCTTGATGGGCAAGCTGCTGCTGTTCAATGCAGGCGTGGAACTCGGTCAATTACTGGCGCTCGCGGGCATCGTGCTCGTCGTCCTGCTCTGGCGGCAGACCGGCCGCTTCACCGCCTGGGCGGTTGCGGCCAACGTGCTGCTGATGATGCTCGGTTTCCTGTTGACTGGCTACCAATTGCTCGGCTATCTGAAGGCTGCCTGACATGTCCAAAAGTGCCTCTGAAGACCCTGTACGCACCGCGTTGAGTACCACGAACTTGCTGCTGTCCACCGCAGGCGCTGCGGTGGTTGCGCTCGCCGTATTGGTCACCGTGGTGGCGCCGGCGGAGTACGGGTATGACCCGACCGGTATCGGTCAGCGCCTGGGATTGGATGCCTTACACAACACCGTACCGTCGGCGAGTGTCCTGTGGCACGCCGACGGTGGCCGTCGCAGTGACAGTGCGCGGATCAACCTTGCGCCGGGGGAAGGTGTCGAGGTCAAGGCCACCATGCAAGCGGGGCAGCAGTTGTTGTTCCGCTGGCAAAGCGACGGCAGCCCGCTCCACCTCGAAATCCATGGCGACCACCTCGACAGCAGCATCCCGTACAGCAGCTACTGGGTCGAAAACGGCGTCGACCGCGGCGAGGGAGGGCTGACGGCGCCCTTCGACGGCTACCACGGCTGGTACTGGCGCAACGACACCGCGCAACCGGTTGTCGTGACGGTTGACGTGGAGGGCTACTACAGCTTCTTTGCCTCCAACTGAGCTGCCGTCAGCGTACGGTCACCGGGCTGAGCGTTTCGAGGAAGCGCACAAGATCCGCCCGGTCTCTGTCGTCGAGCGGGAGCGGACGCAACAGCGCCTCGCCGTCACTGTGCAGGCGGTCTGGGTCGATGTCGGCGTAATGGTCGATCACGTCGCGCAGGCTCGCGAGACTGCCGTCGTGCATGTAAGGACCTGTGGAGAGCAAGTTGCGAAGCGACGGCGTGCGCCACTGACCGAAATTCACCTGTCCCAGTGTGACCGTATCGGTCTTGCGTTTTTCTGCAGTGCCTGCGGAGCTTGCATAACTGCCAAGCAGGTTGAAAGGGTCGCGCCGCACCCGTTTGATGCCGAGGTAGCGGCCGCCGTCGACCTCACCGACGCCAGTGAAAAAGGGGCGCCCGATGTCGTGGAACTCGCCGTTGGAAAACGCCGGCCCCACGTGACACACGAAGCACCTGGCCTCGCCGACAAAGTGCTTGAGGCCGCGTTGTGCCGCGGCCGGGTAACGTGCAATTCCGTCGGCGTCGCCATCCAACAGGGCCACGCGGAACTCATCGAACGGGGTGCGCGGTGATTGCAATGTGCGCAGGTAAGCGCCAAGTGCCTTGGCAATGAACACCGTCATGTCGGTGTCGGAATCGAGGTTAAAGCCGAGGTTGGGGGCGTGCGCGTCGACGGCGGCCTGCAAGGCGTCGTCGTCGCGCAACCGGGCGGCGATGCCCTCGGCTGTAGCAGCCATTTCGATCGGTGACAACATCGGGCGCAGGCTCGCGGCCCAGAGGCTGTCGGCGCCGCCGTCGCGACCAAACCAGCGCTGCAGTCCCACGCCGAGCAGGCCCTGGGTGTTGCGGGTGTGTCGGGCTTCGCCCAGCGCCACCGGCACGCCGTCGCTGAACCCGCGCACCGGTTGGTGACAGGTGATACAGGCGAAATGTCCGCTACCCGACAACCGGGGGTCGCGGAACAGCGCCTCGCCGAGCGACTCTGCCCACGGTCGGCCGGACAATTCGTTGCCGGGATCGGGTGGTGTCGCCGTCGGCCAGGGGCCGAAACCTGTGATGATGGCGCGTTCGCCGGCCGAAAAATCGGGCCGCAGCTCGGACCCGTCGGCGCTCTGTCCGGCGAGGCCGAGCACCACAATGGCGAGCAAGCCGCCCAGCGCCGTCGAGAAGCTGCCCATCAGTTCACGCTGAAATCCCGGGTGACCCGCGTCCGCCCGCCGTCGCTGCGCACGACGACTTGCCACTGCCACTCGCCCGGCATGTGCAACACCACACCGTCCACTTGCACCTCGTACGTGTCGGCGGTGTGTTGGGTCACCGTGTGGGTCGGCGCGTAGTTCATGCCGTGGCCGTGGGTCGGCATGCGCGCGTCGAGGGACACGCTCGTGATATCGAGATCGGCGTGGCACACCGTGACGACCGCCGTAAAGGCTTGGCTGACGACAATCGGCTCGACCGCCCTGACCGCGACCCCGGGTGCCTCGCTGGCGTATGGCTCACACACCGCCTCAGCGGCCGTGTCCGCGCGGTTCGCGTCCCAATGCGGCATGAGCAGCTCGTGGGCGTTGCGCCACGCCACGCGCTCGGCCACGTCCGCTGGCAGGTTGCTCAACCAGCGGCGTGACGCTTCAGCGTGGCTCGGCAGAAAATACATCCGCTCGGGTGTGTAGGTGTCGGTGCCGAGCATGATCCGATCGGGATGTGTGGTGAACAAGGTGACCCACTCCTCGCTCAACCCACCGTCGTAACTGACGTCACCGCGAAACGCGAGGTCGGCCCACAGTCGGTCGTGTTTGGCCAGCATCGCGCCGATCTCCTCGGGCTCGTCGAAGCCGGCATGCGCCCACAGCACTTTGACTGTCGGGTCCTGCGCAAGCAGGCGCTCCACCGCGTCGGCGTCCGAATGTGCGTGCAGCACCAGGTTGTGTTCCACGGCGAGTTCGACGATGCGCCGCGGTATCGGCAGCTCGGCGTCGCTGCCGTAGAGGTGGAATTCACCAATGGTCGCATAGCGGTTGCGCGCGAGCAGCGCCTCGACGTACGCGAGGTTTGTCTCGCTGGTCAACCAGGAACTGAGTTCGCCGCGCCGCGTGTAAGGGCGCAAGCCTGGCACGATCAGATCGGGTGCGAGCGCTGACAGCAGCTGCGTTCCGCGGTCATCCGAGCTCGAGACCAGGGCAAACTTGAGGTTGGCCTCGCGCATCAATTCGATCACGCGCGCGGGCGGCGTTAACTCGACGGAGTCGTGGCTGTAGTGGACGTGGGCGTCTGCGATGGGCAGGTGCGCGGTGTCGGCGGACGCCACAGCGGCGCAGAACACGGCCGCGGTGGCAGCGGTCCGCGCGTGGCGGACGACAGGAAACAAAGGCATGACGCAGATCCGATGTGCCAGGTCGGTCCGATGGTACTGTGTCTGGGGGCGGTAGTGGGAGTGCCCTCATGCCTGCGCGCCGCTGAACCACAGCCAGTGGTAGGCGAGCTGCGCCGGGTCGACCAGCAGCCACCACGCCCCTGGCGCGCGCACCAGAACCGCCGGCTGGCCGGCGAAGAGCAACGTTGCGGCGGGGCTCGGTTGCCTCAGATTCACACTCGTGCCCTGCTGCAACAGGGTCTCGGTCCCGTCCCCGCTTAGGGCGAGGCACGCGTAGCCGCCGTCGATTCGGCTCACCGCGAGGCCGGCATGCCCGTTGCCGGTATGCCCGACGCCGGGACGCCACCCCTCGTCGAGCTGATCCACGACGTCTCCCACGCTGAGAATGCGATCGCGGGCCAGGCGAATGTACGCAGCGTCGGGGTTGATCAGCTCGGCAAGACCGGACAGGGTCGTACCCCGATCTGTCGCGAAGTGCATGACGTCCCCTGACACCAGTGCCATCGGCGGCAGCGACGCGACCGTGATGGTCACGTCTCCCGCGCACAGCGTATCGCCGACACGGGGCGAGGTCTCCGACCAACGGTGTTCATCCATCGAGGCGACCTCCCTCGGGGTCGAAAGCGCAGGCAGGGACCACGGTCGCCTCGCGTGTGCTGTCGAGGTGGAACACCCCGATGCGCTCGCCTTGCCGTGCCGCACCCCGCTCGAGTTGGGCGAGGGCAACGGGCCGCTCCAGGCTCGGGCTCATGACACTGGACGTGACGAACCCAAGTGAGCGCCGAGCGCCACCGAGCGGCACGAGGTGCGCGCCCGTGACCAACGGAGGCTCGCCCGCCGCCACCTGCAAACCGACCAATTGCCGCCGCTCGGGGTCTTCAGCCGCGTCGGTGAAGAGCGAGCGCTTGCCCTGGTATTCATCCGTGCGTTTCGCGCGCGGCGCCGACCACCCGAGGTCGTGGGGCAGGGTGCCGCCGTCGGTGTCCTTGCCCACCAGTATGTAGCCTTTCTCGGCGCGCAAGATCAGCAGCGCTTCCAAGCCGATCCAACCGCCGCCGTGCGCGGTGGCGGCCGCGTCCAGCGCTGCGTGCAGGTCGGCGACATGGGTGCGTGCGATAGACAGTTCGAAACACAGGTCACCCGTGAAACTGACGCGTGCGACCCGCACCGGCTGCCCGCGAAACCGGCCGGCACCAAGGCCCATGTGCGGCACATCGGGCAGAGACACACCGCTGTCCACCAGCACGGCGCGCGCCTGTGGCCCACTCACGCTCAGCGTGCTGTAGTGGGGCGTCAGATCGTGGACAAACACGCGTCTGGGGTCGAAACGGTCCTGGCGTGCTTCCTCGAGCAACAGCCGAACACCGTCGACGTGGCTCGAGGAGGCCGAGACGACGAAGTGTGTCTCCGACACGCGCAAGACGACCCCATCGTCGTAGACCACGCCGCTCTCGCCGAGCAGAAAGCCGTATCGGGCGCGCCCGACGGGCAGCGTCGCCATGCGCCGGTAGTTGACGTAGTCGAGCAGCGCCGCTGCATCGGGACCGATGACGTCGAGCTTGCCGAGCGGTGAGGCGTCGATCACCGCCACGTGATCACGCGCCATGCGCGCTTCACGCTGTGCCAGCGCTGCCTCGTCGTCTCGTCCGTATACCGCGGGCCGCAGCCAGCCACCGTACTCGCGAAACTGCGCACCCCGGCTGCGGTGCTGGGGTTCGAGTGCCAGGCGCTTGAGCGGATTGAACAGTTCGCCCCGGCGTCGGCCGCCGATCACGCCAAGCGGCACGGGCACGAACGGCGGGCGGTAGGTGGTGGTGCCGGTCTCGGGAATGCTGCGTTGTGTGACGCCCGCCATCGCGGCGAGGCCGGCGAAGTTGCTGCTGCGCCCCTGATCGGTCGCCATGCCCAGTGTGGTGTAACGCTTGAGGTGTTCGACCGATTGGAAGCCCTCCTGCGCAGCGAGTCCGATGTCTTTCAAGGTGACGTCGTTTTGCGGGTCTATCCACACTCGACCCGGCATGTCGGCGTCGGGGCGGAACGCGAACGGCGGATGGCGGGGTGTCGTCTCGGCGTGCGGCGCGGCGCCCTGGCCCTGCGCCGCTGCGTGGCCCTCGGACAGCGCGTCAGCCAGGCCGAATGCGCCATTGGCAGCGCCGGCGACAGTCAGGTGATCGGCGAACGGCCGCGGCACGAGGGCGTCGACCGCATCCGACCAGTCCAGTTTGCCGCCGGCCTGGCAATGCAGGTGCACGCTCGGCGTGTGGCCGCCGGACACCAGCACGGTGTCGGCGTCGAGGCGCGTGCCGTCGTCGAGCGTCACGGCCTCGACGTGCCGTGACCCGTGCGCCCGCACCACTTGACGCCCGCTGCGGTGCACGACTCCCTCGGGTGCCGATGGTGTGTCGCTGCGTGCGTCGACGAGCTGGACCGTCGCCCCGGCATCGGCGAGTGCAGCAGCTACGGCGTAACTGCTGTCGTTGCCGGTCGCCAACACGATGGTCCGACCGGAGACGGCGCCGTGCAGCACCAGGTAATGCAAGGCCGCCTCTGCGGAGAGAACGCCGGGAAGGTCGTTGTTGGCGAACCACAGTGGCCGCTCGATCGCACCTGTGGCGACGACCACCGCACCCGCACGAATGCACCACAGCCGGTCGGGTGCACCCTTGCGCCGTTCCCACGCGGTGTAGGTGCCGTGGTCGAACGCGCCCCAACAGGTGGTGTTGGTCAGGACGCGGCCGCCGCTCTGGCGGATCGTGTCGACGCACTGCTCGGCGAAGCGCGGCCAGGGTGCCCCGTCGACGTCGCCACCGCGCCACCGCAGACTGCCGCCCACGGCGTGTGCGTCGTCGATCAGCCACACGGGTCGACCGCCCACCGCCGCGGCGCGCGCGGCAGCAAGACCCGCGGGCCCGGCGCCGACCACGAGCAGCTCACAGTGCGCGTTTTGTGTCGCGGTGTCGGCCGGTGGGTGCCAGTCGGCGTCGACCTTGCCAAGCCCGGCCATGCGTCGGATCATGGGTTCCCAGCGCATCCACCCGAACTGCATGAAGGTCTTGTAGTAGAACCCCGCCGGCAGGAAGCGGTGCAGACGGTCGATCAGCGCGCTGCGGTCACGCGCCGCCGTCGGCCGGGTGTTGACCGAGCGCAGCACCATACCGTCTTGAAGTGCAAGCGTGGTCGCGCGGACGTTTGGCGTGTGTTGTTCGCCGAGGGTTACGTCGACGATGGCATTGGGCTCCTCGCCCGCGTAGCCCCACAGCCCGCGTGGCCGGTGGTACTTGAAACTGCGGCCCAGCACCCGCTCGCCCGATGCCAGCAGGGCGGAAGCGAGGGTGTCACCGGCATAGCCGCTCATCGGCGTGCCGTCGAACTCGAACTGCAACACCTGCGCACGGTCGATGTCGACGCCCCGGCTGGCGCGCCAGCCGCTCACGGCTCACGCCCCGGCAGGGCCGACGAACCGAGCACCTCGCGCGTCACCGTGTCGCGTTCCATGAGGAAGAACTCGCCGCAGCTCAGGTGCACCCAGACCTCGCGGGCCGGGCCCCGGGGTGCGGCCTGCGCGTGGAGGTAGCGGTACCAGGCGTCTGCATCGACCCTGTCGGCCGGCTCCGGCCGGTGTCGCCCGGCCTCGGCACCGAAATGAAACTCGGTCTCGTCGCGTTCGCCGCAGAAGGGACAGAGAAATCGTTGCACTAGCGTCTCCCACCCCGGCCTGTGCCGGGTCGGTTCGTGCGCAGCTGCGTCCCGTGAGGGAATCGGGTCAGCGTGTTCAATGGGCGATCCCCGAGCCGGCCGCTTCGTCGATCAGGCGCCCGGTCGTGAAGCGGTCGAGGTCAAAGGGTCGACTGATTGCGTGGTGTTCGCCGGTCGCCAGCAGGTGTGCCAGCAGCCAACCACCCGCCGGTATGGCCTTGAACCCGCCGGTGCCCCAGCCGCAATTGATGAACAGCCCGCGCGGCCCCACCGGGCCGATGATCGGCGAGCTGTCGGGCACGACGTCGACCACGCCGGCCCACTGGCGCAGCAGCTTCAACTGGGCAAAGGTCGGGAACATCTCGAGCAAGCCGGACACCACCACCTGTTGCACGGGCAGGTTCCCGCGTTGCCCGTGTGTGGGTACGCGGTCGAGGCCGCCGCCGAAGACCAGCTCGCCCTTGTCCGATTGCGAGACGTACGTGCCGGTACCGAGGTAGAGCAGCACGGTGTCCAGGCACGGTTTGACTGGCTCCGAGACGAAGGCCTGCAGGGCGTAGGTGTGGATTGGCAGCGCGACGTCGACCAGCGCGGCCAGTCCGGGAGTGGCACCGGCGGCCGCAATGCCGACGCGCTCCGTTCTGATCGCACCGCGGGTGGTCTGCACGCCTGAGACCGCACCGTCGGTGACATCCAGCCCCGTGACGGTGCAGTTTTCGATGATGTCGACACCGAGCGCACTCGCCGCCCGCGCGTAGCCCCAGGCCACCGCGTCGTGGCGTGCAACCCCGGCACGGCCTTGCCAGATGCCGCCCTGGCAGTGGTAGCGCGCGTCGGCCGTCCGGTTCAGCAACGGGAGGCGTTTGAGTGCCTGTCCGCGCGTCATCAGGTCGCCATCGACGCCGTTCAGGCGCATGGCGTTGGCGATGCGGGTGCAGATTTCCATCTGCATTGGGGTGTGTGCCGCAATCAGCATGCCGCGCTGGCTCAACATCACGTTGTAGTTCAGCTCGTCACTGAGGCCCTCGTACAAGCGCAGCGCGAGGTCGTACAGCGCCACGCTCTCGGGAAAGAAATAGTTCGAGCGCACGGCCGTGGTGTTGCGGCCGGTGTTGCCGCCGCCGAGCCAGCCTTTTTCGACCAGGGCGACGCGGCGCATGCCGTGGTTCTTGGCAAGGTAGTAGGCGGTCGCGAGGCCGTGGCCGCCGCCGCCGACCACGACCGCGTCGTAGTGGCTGTCCGGTGCGGTCTGCTTCCGCCAGGCAGGTTGCCAGGTGGGTGCGCTGCGCACGCCCTCGCGCAGCAACCGCCAGGCGCTGTACCGGTCTGTCATGTGGGGATGACCTCGAGCGCGTAGGCGCGCAAGGCCACGATCTCCGCCTCGCGGGGTTCGACGCCGGTGAAAGCGTAGAGGTAATCGCGGGTGCGGGCGAGCCGGGCTTCGATCGGCTCGGCGAGGTCGAGCGCGTAGTAACCGATCTGCATGAAATACAACACCCGCGCCCGCACGTCCGCGAGCGCGGGTTCGACCGCGAAGCGTTCAAACAGGGCGGCGATGGCGGCAATGCGCTCGTTGTCGCTGCGGTCGATGACGTCGCGAACCCGTGTGTCCCGTCGTGACCATTCGCGCACGGCAAAGTCGAGCTGCTGATCGAACAGGGCCGGGTTGACGAAGCAGCGAAAGAGATTGCACACCGCCTCGGTGACAGTGCGCGCTGGAGCCTCCGCGTGCCGGCAGAGGATCGCCGTGTTGGTGGCCTCCCACTCGGCCAGCAACGCGTCGCACAGGTCCTGACGGCTCTCGAAGTACCAGTAGAAGCTCGAGCGCGACACCGCGAGTTCCGCCGCGAGGCTGAGGATCTTCACCTCGCCGATGCCGGACTGAATCAGGCGCGCACGGGCACAGGCCAGCCAGTCCTCGCGGGTGACCTTGATGTTGCCGGCGGGCAGTTCGTCGACCCGCGCAGACGGCGAGGTCGCCATCTCAGCTCACGACCTCTGCGCCACCGGCGGCGGTGTGCGACTCGATGTAGCGGTGCAGAGAGTCGATGCGCGCGCCGTCGAAACGCGGGCCGGTGTCTGCCTCGACGATCCGCTGCCACCGTGACGTGGCCCGCTCACTCGCCGTTTTCGCGCCGTTCTCTGTCCAGGTGCCGAAGTTCGACCAGTCGGCCACCAGCGGTTCGTAGAACGCCGTGGTGTAGCGCGCCATGGTGTGCTCGCAACCGAAGAAGTGCCCGCTCGGTGCCACCTCACGCAGCGCATCGAGCGCGATGTCGTCGTCGGAAGAGCCGGTCGGCGTGACGCAGAGTTCGGCGACCATCTGCACCACCTCGAGGTCGGTGATCAGTTTCTCGTAGGACACCGTCAATCCGCCTTCGAGCCAACCGGCAGAATGAATGACAACCGTGGAACCCGCCATGATGCAGCCCCACAACGCAAACTGTGTCTCGTTGGCCGCCTGCGCGTCGTTGATGTTGGCCGCGCTGCCCGAGGCACAGCGCCACGGCAGGCCGAGGAAACGGGCGAGCTGACCGGCGACCAGCGAGGCGTTGAAGTGCTCCGGCGTACCGAAGGCCGGGGCGCCGGACTTCATGTCGACGTTCGACGTGAAGGTGCCGTAGCAGACCGGTGCACCGGGCTGGACGAGCTGGGTGAGGGTGATTGCGGCGATCGCCTCGGCGTGCGACAGCGTGATGGCCCCGGCGACGGTGACCGGCGCCATGGCACCCATCAGCGTGAACGGCGTGATGATGGACACCTGCTTGGCCTTGGCGAAATCGATCAGGCCCTGTGCCATCGGGATGTCGAGCGTGCGCGGCGAGTTGGTGTTGATGATGGTGTAGCAGTGCGGCTCGGCGTGGAACGCTGCATCCGAGAGGCCGCGGAAGTCGCGCAACATCTCGAAGCTTTCGAGCACCTGCGGGGTGCCGCGCGAGAACACGAACGGTACCTTGTCCGAGAGCGTGAGCTGCGCCTCCATGGTGGCGTAGTGGCGGACGTGGGTCGCCACGTCCTGCGGTTCGACGAGCGGTGGCACCATGTGCAGCACGTCGAAATGCTGGGTGAGCTGGATCAGCTCGCGGAAGTCGCGCTCACTGCCTGGGCGCCGACCCCGTTTGAGGTCGGTCGCATGCGGTGCACCGGCACCGGGCTGGAACACGAGACTGCCGAGTTCCAGCGTGACGTCACGGCCCGCAGCGCCACCGCGCATCTGAATGCGGCGTGGTGCCAACGCCAGCGCCGCAGTCACGATCTCGCGACCGAGGTAGACCATGTCCTCTTCGACGCGCGCGCCAGCCTGCTTGAAATAGGCGCGGGCCTCGGGCAGCAGCACCCTGAGGCCGAGCTCCTCGAGCGCGGTCAGCGCAGCTTCGTGCATGGCCTCGATACGGTCGGCGGTGAACAGGTCGACGGGTTTGAACGGGTTGCGCAGCTGGCGGTAGTCGGGCGCACGGCCCGGTTTGTCCTGGCTCGTGGCTCGGGCGCGTCGGCCGCGCCGTTTCGAGCGTGCCTCGCTCATGCGCGCATCGCCTCGCCGGCCGGGTCGACGGGTGATGGCGGGATCACGCGGCACGGCCTTGCCTGACCGACAATGTGCACGGTCAGCTCGCTGCCGACTTCGCTGTGCTCGGGCTTCACCAACGCGAGCGCCAGCGACGCGCCGACCGTGTGACCGTAGCCGCCGGACGTCACGTAGCCGACCAACGTGTCGCCGTGCCACAACGGCTCGAAGCCGCTCGCGTCCGCGTCGGTGGCGTCGATCTCGAGGGTGACCAGGCGACGCGCCGGGCCGTTGCCGTCGCGCTCGGCGATCGCGGCGTCTCGGCCGTTGAAGGCCGCTTTGCTCCAGTCGATCCAGCGGTCCATGCCGGTCTCGCCTGGCGTGTACCCCTGGGTAAATTCGGCCGACCAGATGCCGTAGCTCTTCTCGAGCCGCAAGCTCAGCAGTGCATTGAACCCGTACTCGATGAGGCCGGAGTCGGCACCGGCGTCGAGCAGGGCGCGTCGCAAGGCGGCTTGGTCGCCGGCGCGGCAGTGGATTTCGTAGCCGAGCTCGCCGGTCACGGACAGCCGGCCAACACGTGTGCGGATCAAGCCGATGTCGAAGGCACCACAGCCCATGAAGGGCAGGGCACCGACGTCCGCGTCGGTCAGGCGTTCGATGACCTCACGCGACTTGGGTCCGGACAGGGAGAAGCCCGAGATCTCTTCGCCGAGATCACGCACCTGGACATCGCCCTGAAGGTGATCGTCGAACCAGCGCATGTGCCAGGCGCGCAGGTAGTACGAGCCCATGATCCAGTAGCTGCCGTCGCCCCAGTTGAATACGGTGAGATCGCCCTTGAGGCGACCGTCGTGGCCCAGCATCACGGCAAGGCGGGCGCGGCCGGGCTTTGGCAAAGTGGTGGCAAACAGCGAATCGAGCCAGCGTGCCGCGTCGCTGCCGGAGACCTCGAAACGGGAGAAGCCCGTGATGTCGAGCAGACCCACACCGCCGCGCACGGATGCGCACTCGGCCGCGACGATATCGAAGGCGTTGGAGCGCTTGAGCGTGGGTGTCTCCTCGAAACCGGCCGGCGCGAAGTAGAGCGGCACCTCCAAGTCCCAGCTGGCGCCCCACCGGCAGCCGGCCTGGGCCATGTCGCTGTGCGCGCCGGCCATCTTCAGTGGCCGACCCGCGGGCAGCTGCTCGTTGGGGTAGGTCATCACGAAACGGCGGGTGTAGAACTGCCCGGTGGTTTCCTTGATGTACTGCTTGTTCTCTGCGAAGGCGCCGTAGCGCGCGACGTCCATGCCGTAGACGTCGGCCTCGGGCTCACCGTGGATGATCCACTCGGCCAGCGATTTGCCAACCCCGCCACCCTGGAGAAAGCCTGCCATGACTGCGCACGCGCACCAGTAACCGCGTTTGCCGGGGACGGGTCCGACGAGGGGGTTGCCGTCGGGTGAGAATGTGAACGCGCCGTTCACCCAGGTTTTGATGCCCGCGTTCTCCAGCACCGGGTAGCGCGAAAAGCCGAGCGCCAGCTCGTTCTCGATGCGGTCGAGGTCCGGGTTGAGCAGCTCGATGCCGTAGTCCCAGGGTGCACCGTCCATCATCCAGTGCTGGTGTTGTATTTCGTAGATGCCCAGCAGCATGCCCTGCTGGTCCTGGCGCATGTAGGTGAAGCCCTCGAGGTCGACGATCATCGGCAGCTCGTTTTCCAGTGCCGCGACTTCCGGGATCGACTCGGTGACGAGGTAGTGGTGCGCGAGCGGCGACACGGGCAGCTCGATGCCGGCCATGCGCCCGACCTGCTTGGCCCAGAGGCCGGCCGCATTGACAACGTGCTCGCAGCTGACCGTGCCCTGCTCGGTCTCCACGCGCCAGCCGTCGGCGGTTTGCTGCAGCGACAGCACGCGGTTGTGCTCGATGATCTCGGCACCGTGCTTTTTCGCGGCGCCCGCGTACGCGTGCACGGTGCCGGTGGTGTCGATGTAGCCCTCGCGGTCTGCCCACATGCCGCCGAGCACGCCGTCGACGGACATGACCGGTGCGACCTCGCGGCATTCCTCCGGGGTCATCAGGCGCACGTCGTCGATGCCGATGCTCTGGAACACGCGGTAGGCCGACTGCAACCAGTCCCAGCGGTCGGGGGTGCCGGCGAGCGTCAGGCCCCCGGTCATGTGCATGCCGACAGACTGCCCGGATTCGGTTTCGATCTCCTGGAGCAAGTCGATGGTGTAGGCCTGCAGCGCCGCGATGTTCGGGTCGGCATTGAGCGCGTGAAAACCGCCCGCCGCGTGCCACGACGACCCGGCCGTGAGCACGGAGCGCTCGATCAGGCACACGTCTGACCAACCGAATTTGGCCAGGTGGTAAAGCACCGATGACCCGACGACCCCACCGCCGATGACCACAACCCGATAGTGCGATTTCATGTGCTGCTCCTGTGACGCCCGCGATGGATAGTAATGGACAGATGTGTCCAGTGGCGGTGAACCTACCCCTTGGCTCACTGCGGGTCAAGGGGGATGTCAGCAGTTTGCTCGGCCAATGCCGTGCCGAGTTTGCAGGCGGCACGGCATCGGCTGGTCACCGACAACGGCGGGCGGCGTCGGTTTGGCGCGCTGTTGTCAGTGCGACAGGAACACCGGGACCGTCATGTGTTTGAACAGCGTATGTGTGACGCCCCCCAAGAGGATTTCCCGCAAGCGTGGTGTGCCGTAACCGCCCATGACCAGGATGTCCGCGCCCGTGTCGCTGAGGTGGTTGAGGATGACGGTCGACGTGCTGATGTCACCGGCATCGATACGGCTGACGCGCGCGTCGATGCCGTGGGTCGCGAGGAGGCTCTGGAGTCCGTCTCCCGGCGCGTGATCGGAGAAATTCTCGAAGTTCGCCGGATTGACAACCAGGATATTGATGTGGTCGATCTGTGCGAGCACAGGCAGGGCGTCGTGTACGGCGCGCGTAGCGGCCCGACTGCCGTCCCAGGCGATCACGCTGGTCTTGAACGGCACTTCGTGCGCGCCAATGTAAGGCACACAGATGACGGGCCGGCCCGAGGACAGCATGACCTCTTCCGACATGGCCGATACCTGCGCGGCATGGGGACGTTCGGGGTTGGCCTGTCGCACCACGCACAGGTCGTACAGCCTGGCGATGCGGGCGAGTTTCTCGCCTGCACGGCCCTCCTTGCACTCGAGCAGGCGGGTATCGCACACAACCTGTGCATCGGCGCATGCGCTTCGGAAGGCCTCGTGTACGGTGTTCGCGGCGGCCCGTGCCTGCCCGATCGCCGACTTACCGTCGCCCAATCCGAGGTTTCTGAGCAAGCCTTCGCTCGGCAATTCGTTGACCACGATGCCGGTCAGGCGAGCGTCGTGTGCCTTGGCGAGCGACAACGCCAACTGCACGCGTGCCGGGTTCGACGCGCCGTTGTCGAGGTAGACGAGAAGGTGCTTGTAGTGCATGTGACGCTCCTGATGTGTTCGTCGGGTTTCAGTGGGGTTTTTGCACGTTGGCTCTGCACGGTTCGCGCGCCAATTGGCGCCGAGCTTCCGCGCGGCTCTCCGGGCTGCGCACCGTTGTGTCCAGAACCGACCCGCAGCGGCGCCATCGAGCAAGCGGTGCGTGTATTGCAGTTTTATGCAAGCGTGTCTCGCACATCGCCCTCGGGCAGGTCGTCGAGGTCCCACAGGCCGACGTTGATGCCCCGGCGCTGGGATTTGCCGCGCATCGCGAGCATCTGCTCAGCCGATCGCGTCTGGCGTTGCGATTCGCGGAGACCCCACCGGTGCAAGGCCGCCATCAGGCGTTCGCACTCCGCTTCGTAGGTCGGATCGCGCCCGAGGTCGCGCAGCTCGTCTGGGTCGGTGTCGAGGTCGAAGAGCATCGGGGGCATGTCGGGCGCGTGCGTGAGTTTGTAGCGGCCGTCGAACACCATGAACAATCTGGCGTCGTCGATCTTGTCGCCGTGCACGGCTTTTCCGGACGGGAAGATACCGTAGAAATACTCGCTGATCACATGTCGACGCCAGGTCTCGGGTGGCGTGTTGTGCAACCACGGCAGCAAGCTCGCGCCCTCGAGTCGGTGCGGCTGCACGGCGCCGCCGGCGACATCGACAAACGTGGCCGCGAGGTCGATCGACTCGACCAGCGCGTCGCACACCGTGCCGCGGGTCGCGTCCGCGTCCGCTGACGGGTCGCGGATCAGCAGTGGCACTTTCGCGGAAGGCTCGTGAAACAGGTCTTTTTCGCCGAGCCAATGGTCACCGAGAAAGTCACCGTGATCCGAGGTGAACACGATCAAGGTGTCCTCGAGTCGCCCGGTCCGGGTCATGAAGTCGAGTAGCTCCCCGATCTGGTCGTCAAGCTGTTTGATCAGGCCCATGTACGCCGGGATCACCGCCTCGCGCACGCCCTGGCGCGAGAACGCCTGCGAGCTTCGGTGGTTCATGAACGCGGCGTAGACCGGGTGGGGGTCAACGCGCTCGTGGTCGTCGCGGACGACGGGCAGCACGTGTTCAGCTGAGTACAGGTTGTGGTACGGCGCCGGCACGATGTACGGCCAGTGCGGTTTGATGTAGGAGAGGTGCAGGCACCAGGGGTCGTCACCGGCGTCTTCCATGAACGCCATCGCCTGCCGCGTCGTCCAGGGTGTTTCGGCGTGCTCGTCCGGCACCGCTGCCGGCTGATCGCAGTGTTTCATCAGCCAGCCCGACAACCGCGCGCCGTCATCGTCGCGCGCGCTGTTGGCAAAGTCGTGCCACGGGTTCTCGGTGTCGTAGCCGAGCGTGCGGAGGTAGTTCTGGTAGGGCGTGTCCGGCCCGGCCGGGTCGTACCACCCGTCCGGTCCCTGGCCATGCAAACCGTCGTCGCGTGCGTAGGGTTCAAAGCCGCACTGCGTGACCAGGGTGCCAATCGGTGAGGCGGGGTCGATGCCGAGGCGTGCCATGCCCTCGGCGTCCGCGCGCATGTGGGTCTTGCCCACCAACGCAGTGCGCAGACCGAGCGGACGCAGGTAATCGCCCAGCGTCATCTCGCCCACCTTCAACGGGATGCCATTCCAGACAGCGCCGTGCGACTGCATGTAGCGGCCGGTGTAGAAGCACATGCGTGAGGCGCCGCAGACGGGAGACTGCACGTACGCTCGGCTGAACCGCACGCCCTCGGCGGCAATGCGATCGATGTTGGGGGTGTGCAGGTGCGGGTGGCCCGTGCAGGACAGGTAGTCGAAGCGCAGCTGGTCGGCCATGATGAACAGGATGTTGCGGACAGTCATGCGCCGGGCTCGTCGAATCGGTGTTTGATCATCCAGTATACGTCTGTCGTGGTGATCGAACACTCGGGCGGCACGGTGGCAGCGCATTGCGGTGAACCCGCGTGCGTGCCAAGGTTGCGACACACCCGCACCGTGAACCTCCCCGTGACCGCCATCGATGACCGCCTCGACGGGCTCCGCCATCTGACACCCACCCAGCGCCTCGACGCCCTGGCCAACGCACGCGGCCTCGACGCGGCCCAGCAACGCACGTTGGGCGGCGCGGGCGCCTTGGCCCTCGACACCGCGGACGGCATGATCGAGAACGTCATCGGCCGGTTCGAGTTGCCGCTCGGCATCGCCACCCACTTTGTCGTCAACGGCCGGGAGTACGCGGTGCCGATGGCGGTTGAAGAGCCCTCCGTCGTGGCGGCGGCGTCGTTCATGGCCAAGCTCGCACGCGGCTGTGGCGGGTTCACTGCGGACAGCGACCCGCCGGTCATGCGTGGCCAGATTCAGCTGCTCGGGATCGACGACCTCGACGCCGCGTCCCGTGCCGTCGACGCCGCGGCCGAGGAGATCGTCGCGCTGGCCAACACCCACGATCAGGCACTTGTCGCGCTCGGCGGGGGCTGTTGCGGCGTCGAGTGCCATGCCTTCGCCGAGACCGCCGTCGGTTCCATGCTTGTGGTACATCTGCTGGTCGACGTGCGCGATGCCATGGGTGCCAATACCGTCAACAGCAAGGCCGAGTTGGTGGCACCGCTGCTGGAGCGGGTGACCGGTGGCACGGCACGGTTGCGCATCCTGTCCAACCTCGCCGACAAGCGCCTGGTACGCGCAAGGGTGCGCCTGACGCCCGAGGCGCTGGCCACGTCCGCATTCGAGGGGGCGGCCGTGGTGTCCGGCATTGTCGAGGCCGGGGCGCTGGCTGAAGTCGACCCCTTTCGCGCCGCGACGCACAACAAGGGCATCATGAACGGCATCGATCCGGTCGTGCTGGCAACGGGCAACGACTGGCGCGCGATTGAAGCCGGGGCGCACGCCTGGGCCGCCCGCGGTGGCCGGTACACGGCGTTGACGCGCTGGCGAATGGACTGCGACGGCGCGCTGCTCGGCTCGATCGAGCTGCCGATGGCGCTCGGTCTGGTCGGGGGTGCAACGCGCACGCACCCGGCGGCGCAAGCGGCGCTCGTGGTACTCGGTGTCGCGAGCGCGACTGAACTGGCCGAAGTGGTCGCAAGTGTCGGTCTGGCGCAGAACCTCGCCGCCCTGCGCGCGTTGTCAACCGAGGGCATTCAACGGGGCCACATGGCCCTGCACGCACGCAACATCGCGATCGCTGCGGGCGCACACGGCGACGCCGTGGCGCGGGTTGCGGCAGAGATGATTGCGTCGGGTGAGGTGTCGGTGGACGCCGCGCGTCGGTCGTTGGCGGCGCCTGACGGCTGAGTGTCGTTGTGCGGGTGGGCTCAGGAACTCGTTTCGCTGGCGAGTTCCGCCAGCACACCGATCAGCGATCGCCCGTAGCGCGCACTGGCGTTGAAGATTCCCTGTTCCATGCCGTCGAAGACCGCCTTGGCAAACGCCTGCCCGGCGGCTGTGTCGAGGTGTGCGAGGTAGGCGTCGAGTGCGCTGTCGGGGATGTTGCGGTAGGTGTGAACCATCGCGAGCTGGGTGTAGCCCGACATCTGTTCGATGCCACCGCGCGCCATCAACTGGTCGACGATGCCCTCGAGCTCCTGGTAGCTGCGTTGCATCTCGGTCGGCGCCATCGCGTTGGCCGCCACCAGCATCGACAGGGCCGCGTTGCGTTGCAGGCTGACCATGCGCTCCGTCGCGTGCAGCGCACGGTCCAGCGCGACCACGCGGGCGCGTCGGTCGGCCCCGGTGGCATCCGATGCGACAGTCAGCAGGAAGCGCTTCATGGCAGCCACGCCCTCGGTCGTGCCGGCGGCGATTTCGGCCGCTGTGACGCGCCGTCCGGCGTCGCTGTTCAGCCAGCGCAGGTTGCGTTCGACGTCGGCTGGACTCAGTGCCGCGAGGGCTGCGCGCACGGTCGCCCGCAGTGACGTCGGGTCGTAGTCCGCACGCGCCTGTGCGGCCAGTGCGGTCACATGGTGAGCGGGGACGCGCTGGCCACTCTGTGCGATGCCCTGTTCGATGCTGTGTGCGATGACGCCGGGCAGCGCGTCGAGCTGCGCGTTCAGGCCGGAGGTCTCGAGCAACTCGTCGATGTCCGCCGGCGCGGCAGCCGCCGCCACGCTCATCCAGACCAGGCTGGCCAACAGTCCCTTGAACACCGCTCGTATCATGTCACGTCCCTGCGCTGATTCGGCGGAGGCTCCCGAAACGGGGCTCCACACAGGGTGTCGGCCAACTTGCCGGCGCTTTGAGCGTGACGCGGCCCGGGTTGACGGTTGCAGTGGCTCAGACGGCGTGCGCGCGTTGCACCGCAGCGCGGTCCTGCATGCGTTGCATGTGGGCTGCAATGCGGGGCAGGTCGTTGACGTCGACGCCGTCGCCCTCGAGCCAGGTGCATATCGTGTACAGGTACGGGTCGCACACGGTGTAGCTGCGGCCGAGCACCCAGTCGCCGTCGAGTGCCTCCTCGACCAGTTGCAGGCTGTCACGCATGTTTCCCGGGACCCGCCGTTGCATGTCTTCGAACGAGTTCGGGTTGTCCGCCCAGCGGTGGCCGCGCATGCGGTGGGCGTGGTTCACGTGGACCGTGCTTGCGATGTAGCTCATGAACTCGAGGCACCGCGCGCGCGGGTAGTGGCCGACCGGCAGCAGCCCGGCGGCGGGGTGCGAGTCGGCGATCCAGGTCAGGATCGCTGGGGTTTCGGTGAGGATGCCGTCTGGCGTGTCGAGTGCCGGCACCCGACCCTTGGGGTTGATTGCAAGGTAGGCCGGTGCGTTCTCCTCGGCCTGGCTGAAGTCGAGGGTGTGGACCGTGTAGGGCGCGCCGGTGTCTTCCAGTGCGATCAAACTGGCCAGGGCGATCGTGCCGCGGGCGTAAAAGAGTCTCATGGCGTGTCTCCTCGCGAGGCCGCCCAGTGTAGCGTGCGTGCGCTGGGTCCGTGGCGCCACAAAGGGGGCATCTCAGTGACCAGCACGGCGGTGCACGCGGCCAGCGGCGCGGGCTTGCAGTGCGTTTGGGTGCATGCTGAACTGCGTGCACCGCCACCCGAGTCCGTGCCATGCCAGCCGACCCGTTGCTGACACCGTTCACGCTGAAACACCTCACGTTCAAGAACCGCATCATCACCACGTCGCACGAACCGGCCTACAGCGAGGAGGGGATGCCGAAAGACCGCTACCGTGCCTACCACGTGGCACGCGCGCAGGGTGGCATCGCGATGACCATGACCGCGGGCTCCGCTGTGGTGTCGCCCGACAGCCCGCCGGTGTTCGGCAACCTGTTGGCCTACAAAGACGAGATCGTGCCGTGGTTCCGCAAGCTCGTGGATGAATGCCACGCGCACGATTGCAAGGTGATGGTCCAACTCACGCATCTCGGTCGGCGCTCACACTGGAACACCGGGGACTGGTTGCCGCTGCTCAGCGCGTCGGACAAACGCGAGCCCGCGCACCGAGGCTTCCCGAAGCCGGCGGAGCGCTGGGACATCGAGCGCATCGTCAGCCACTACGCCGACGCGGTCGAACGCATGCAAGCCGCCGGTCTCGACGGGGTCGAAGTCCAGGCCTATTGCCACCTGATCGACCAGTTCTGGTCGGATGTGACGAACACGCGTGACGACGAGTTTGGCGGCTCGTTGGCGAATCGGTTGCGGTTTTCCGATCTGCTGTTGCGCGCCATGCGTGATCGTGTCGGGCCCGATTTCATCATCGGTATTCGGCAGACGGCAGACGAGGGATACCGCAAGGGTGGCATCACCGAGGAAGAGGGGCTGTTGATCGCTGCGCACCTCGAGCGCGAGGGGCTGGTGGATTTCTTCAATGTCATCCGTGGGCGCTGCGACACCGACCCGGCGATGTCGCAGGTGATCCCGGTCACGGGCATGCGTTCGGCCCCGCACCTCGACATGGCCGAGAAGGTCAAGTCGCAGAGCGCGCTCGCCGTGTTCCACGCCGCCCGCATTCCGGACGTCGCGACCGCACGGCACGCGGTCCTGAGCGGGCAAATCGACCTCGTGGGCATGACGCGGGCGCATATTGCCGAACCCGATATCGTGCACAAGCTCAGCCGCGGGCAGGAAGCCGACATTCGCCCCTGTGTTGGTGCGACCTTCTGTCTCGACCGAATCTACCTCGGCCAGGCCGCGCTGTGTGTGCACAACCCCGCCACCGGCCGCGAGCAGTCACAGCCCCACCGTGTGCTGCCGAGTCAACGCAAACGGTGCGTGGTGGTCGTGGGTGCCGGTCCCGCCGGGCTCGAGGCCGCGCGCGTCTCTGTCGCCCGCGGGCACGAGGTGCACGTACTCGAGGCCGCGCCTGCGCCCGGTGGCCAGCTGCGCCTCGCTGCGCAGAACCCGCGGCGGCGCGAGTTGCTCGGGATCGTCGACTGGCGCGTGCAGCAGATCGAGGCGTCTGGCGGAACACTTCGGTACCACTGCTGGGCTGACACGGAACAGGTGCTGGCCCACAACCCGGACGTGGTGTTCGTCGCAACCGGTGGTGTCGCCCACACCGACATACTCGAGGCCGGCAACGAGCTGGTGGTCAGTGCCTGGGACATCATCGCGGGCGATGTGAAACCGGGTGAGCGGGTGTTGCTGTACGACGATGCCGGCGACCACACCGGCCTGCAGGCAGCCGAGGTTGTCGGGAAGGCCGGCGCCGAACTCGATTTCGTCACGCCGGATCGGGGTCCGGCGTTGGATGTCATGGGGGTAAACCTCTCGCCTTACATGCGGGAGTTGCAGGCCTGCAACATGACGACGACGCTCGGGCGCCGACTCCTGTCGGTATCACGCGAGGGCAACCGGTTGGTTGCGCACTTCAACAGCGACTACCGGGAGGATCTCCGTTTCGAGGCTCAGTACGACCAGATCATCGTCAACCATGGGACCGAAGCCCTGTCGGAATTGTATTTCGACCTTCTGGCGGGGTCGTCGAATACCGGTGAAGTCGACTACGACGCGCTGATTGCGGGGCAGCCACAGACCATCGTGCGCAACCCCGAGGGTCGATACCAGGTGTTTCGTCTGGGCGATGCGGTCTCTGGACGCAACATCCACGCGGCCGTGTTCGACGGCCTGCGGTACGCCAAGGTGCTTTGACGACGGTGGTGGCTCGGGCTAACTCCCGGCCCCGCCGTCCGGTGCTCAGCACTCTGCACTCGGTGTTCTCGTCGAGGGATTCGGTTCGGCAACGGAGGCCAAACGCCACTCTGCGGGGCCAGGCGGTTGCCAGAACCGGCGGTCACGTCGAGCGTACGCAGGCGTCCAGTGCCTACACGTGTTTCATACGGGCGCCGAGTGTCTCTGCGCTGACCACGCCGCGACCGGCTTCGGACGGTGGGAGACACACCGGGTCTGGCGCAAAAGCAGAAGCGGGCACCCGCACCGATCAACCTGACATCGCGGCGGCTGTCGATCGTCGAGCACGGTGCAGTCGATGCCCCGAACGCACGGATCGTATGTTGCACAACCGGCGCCGTGCGACCGGGGTCGACGGGGCAGCTGTGCTACAGCTTGTTGTGCATGAAGTCCTGCAAGCGTAACGACGCGATCAGCTGGATCGCGGCGTCGACGTCGTTGTCGTGGTGTGCGCCACGCGGTCGCTGGGGGGTCGGCTCCGGGACCGCCGTGTTCGACGAACGATGGGGTGTCTTCGTGTGGCGTGTTGTGGCGTCGTGGTGTTTTCGCATGGCGGCGCTGCGTGCCCGCGGCAATCGTGGACTGCCTTTGGTCGCACGTGTTGGTCTGACGTGTTCGACATGCTATCCAGTTTGGTCGGCGCACAAACACGACCCACTCCTCAGTTTCCACAGCAGCTGATAGACGGAACGTGGCCCGGGGACAGGAATGTATTAAATTTCCGGAGGCGTTCATGCGGTGACGATTGCGCACTGTCGCAGGGGAGACACAGACTTTTACAGGTGATTTGGTATCAAAGTACCAATCATGCCGTCGGCGGTGGCCCTGTTTGTGCCGATCGAGCGACAACACTGGCTGACAGTACCAAGGGGGGGTCTCATGCTCCGGGAGCTAGGTCGGCTGGCCGGTCAGGCAGGATTTGGCGCGGTTTGCGTTCCGCTTGTCCTACCGCCGGATTCGCTGATCTGTGACCGTGTCGTGGCTTTGGTCCGCGTGACACCGTCGGATGAGTGCGCTGCTCGCCGCGAGGTGCCGTTCGCCGTCGCCGGGTCGGCCCCGGGGGCTGACCGGATTCGGGTGGACCTGGCGTTGTCACGGCGCGTCCGGCGTCGGTGCGACGGTCTCCGGCCGGCCGGCGGAAGCCGCGCCACGCTGGATGCGCCGACACAGTGCTGTAGACTGGCGCCGTTGGCAATGTATTGCAGGGCAGGGAGGGTGAATGCACGAGACCGACGGCAATGCAGCAACCCATTTTGTTGACCGGCACCGCGGTGGCGAGCGGGCCTCGCACCCGGCGTTTGTCGAGATCGACGGGGCACAACGGCAGCTGAGCTATGCAGAGCTTGCCGAGCAGAGCGATCGGGTGCCGAGCCTGTTGCGGGAGCGCGGGCTGCGGCGCGAAGAACGCGCGATCATGCTGGTGCTGGACCAGATCGAGTTCCCGCTGATCTTCTGGGGGTGTCTGAAAGCCGGAGTGGTTCCCGTCCCGGTGAGCACCCTGCTCGCGACACCGGTCTACGAGGGCATCTTCGCCGATTCACGGGCGCGTGCCGTCTTTGTCTCGGCCCCCTTGCTGCCGCTGATCGCGCCGTTTTTGGCTGACCACCCGACGGTCGAGACGGTCTATGTGATCGGTCCCTCGGACGAAAGCGTGGCGGGCGCCGTCGATTTCGGTGCGGCGCTGTCGGCGTCTGCGCCGTCCGGCTGTGTCTCGGCGAGTGCCGATGAGACCGCGTTCTGGTTGTATTCCAGTGGATCGACCGGGCAACCCAAAGGCGTTCGGCACCTGCACAGCAGCCTCAGGGCCACCGCCGAGACCTACGCGAGCGAGGTGCTGCAGATCGACGCGTCGGACAGGGTGTACTCGGCAGCCAAGCTGTTTTTTGCCTATGGGCTAGGGAACGCCATGAGTTTCCCACTCTCCGTGGGTGCGACCAGCTACCTGCTGGCGGGTCGACCCACGCCCGAGGTGGTCATCGATGCGTTGCGGGCGTACGAACCCACGGTGTTCTGCGGCGTGCCAACACTCTATGCCGGCTTGCTCAGCACGCTGGCCCAGCGCGGCGAGGCGCTGCCACCGTGTCGCTGCTGCATTTCGGCGGGTGAGGCCCTGCCAGCCGAAATCGGTCGACGGTGGCGTGACCTGGTCGGCACCGACATCCTCGACGGTGTGGGCTCGACCGAGATGCTGCACATCTTTCTATCCAACCGGCCCGGCGCGGTGGACTACGGTGCGTCCGGCGAGGCGGTGCCCGGCTACACGCTGAAGCTGGTGAACGACGCGGGGCACGAGGCGCAAGACGGTGAAATCGGCGAGTTGCTCGTCGATGGCCCGTCGGCGTCCGAGGGGTACTGGCAGCTGCGCGAGAAGAACCGTGCGACGTTTGAAGGCCGGTGGACGCGCACCGGTGACAAGTACCAACGCGACGGTCAACGGTTGGTGTACTGCGGCCGCACCGACGACCTGTTCAAGGTGGGGGGGATCTGGGTCGCGCCCTTCGAAGTCGAGCAGGCGCTCATCGAACACGACGCGGTGCTCGAGTGCGCGGTCGTGGCCGCGCGCGACGATGACGATCTCGATAAGCCCAAGGCCTTCGTCGTGCTCGAGCCGGGACACCGCGGTGACGCGGCGATGGTCGAGACACTCAAGGCGCACGTGCAGGCGGTGGTGGGCAAGTGGAAATACCCACGCTGGGTCGCCTTCGTCGACGCCTTGCCGAAAACGCCAACGGGCAAGATTCAACGCTTCAAGTTGCGCGACAACGCCGGCTGACATGGGGTTCGCCTGGCCGGTCGGCGACGCCCCGTCGCGGGTGACGCTGCGCCAGGTGGGCGGCCCCGTCTTCGTCGAGTGCCAGGCGTGGGGGGCCAACCCCGGTTCGGGGGCGCCGACCGTGCTCCTGCTGCACGAGGGCCTGGGTTCGGTGGCGCTCTGGCGCCGTTTTCCGGCCGCCCTGGCGCAGGCCACTGGCTGGGGTGTGCTGGCGTGGTCCCGCGCCGGCCACGGCTTCTCGAACGCGCGACGTTCGCCGTGGTCAGCTGACTACCTGCAGCAGGAGGCCGACAGCGCTGTCGCACCGGTGCTCGATGCCTTTGGTATCGACCGCGCGGTGTTGCTTGGCCACAGTGACGGCGGATCTGTTGCGGCGGCGTACGCCGGGGGCCCCGGCCGGGCAGACCCGAGGCTGGTTGGCCTGGTGCTCATGGCGCCGCATTTCTTCACCGAGCCCGAGCAGTTGGCGGCGATTCGCGACACCGGGCAACGCTACCGGGCTGGCGGGCTGCGCACGCGGCTTGTGGGCTACCACCGGGATGTCGACACCCTGTTCAGCGGTTGGCACGGGGCCTGGACAGACCCCGACTTTGCGGTCGGCGATCTGCAGGTGCGCCTACCGGGTATCCGGTTGCCGATGCTCGCGTTGCAGGGGGCCGACGACGCGTATGGCTCGACACGACAGCTCGAGGTGCTCGCGGCGTGCGCCGGCCGCGTCGACACCCACCTGCTGGACGCCTGTGGGCACCACCCTCACCTGGAGCACCCCGATCTGACAGGCGCGCTCATTGCCCGATTCCTGACTGAATGTGCGTCATAATGCATCATTGAGGGGTTTTAGGCCAGGATTCCCCGCGTAGGCGTGTGTTATAAAGCACATCAACCGGACGCAGTGGGGTAGCCGTGGAGTGGATCGAATTTCAGACGGTGCCTGAGGCCTACCGGCACTGGTCGGTCGATATCGATGGCCCCGTCGCCACGGTGTGGATGCGGGTGAACGAGTCAGCCGGCTTGTTCGACGGGTACGAGCTGAAGCTCAACTCGTACGACCTTGGCGTCGACATCGAGCTCGCCGACATCGTCCAGCGCATGCGCTTTGAACAGCCGCAGGTACGCACGGTGGTGCTGCGCTCAGGGCGCGATCGGGTGTTCTGCGCTGGCGCAAACATCCGCATGCTGAGCGGCGCGAGCCACCAGCACAAGGTGAACTTCTGCAAGTTCACCAACGAGACGCGCAACGCGCTCGAGGCCGCAGCTGAGGTGTCAGGGCAGACCTGGATCTGCGCCGTGCAGGGTTCCTGTGCCGGCGGCGGGTACGAGCTGGCGCTTGCCTGCAACCACATCCTGCTCGCCGACGACAGCAACTCCTCGGTGTCGCTCCCTGAGGTGCCGCTGCTGGCAGTGTTGCCCGGCACCGGCGGCCTGACGCGCCTGACCGACAAACGTCGGGTCCGACGGGACCTCGCTGACGCCTTCTGTACGGCAGAGGAGGGGGTCAAGGGGCAGCGGGCGGTCGACTGGCGGCTGGTGGATGAGTGTGTACGCAACAGTCGGTTCGAAGCACGTCTGGCCGAGTGTGCCGCCGCTTTCGCCGTGGACAGCCCACCGCGCGGTGACCGACCCGGCATTGCGCTCGGCGCGTTGCACCGCGACATCGAAGACGACGGCTCGCTGCGCTACAGCACGGTGCGCGTGAAGATCGAGCGCAGCAAGCGCATTGCCCACGTCCACCTGGCCGGGCCTGACCAGGGGGTGCCTGAAGACCTCGATGCGCTCCACCGTGCCGGGCAACAGAACTGGCTGCTCAGGTGCGCCAGGGAGTTGGACGACGCGCTGCTGCAGCTGCGCTTCAACGAGCCCGAGATCGGCGTACTCGTGTTCCACAGCGTGGGCGACGGCGACGCCGTGCTCGCGCACGAGCAGGCCTGCGCGGCGTGGCGTGACACCGATTGGCTCGCAAACGAGACGTTGCAGCTGTGGCACCGCGTGCTCAAGCGCATCGACGTGAGCTCGCGCTCGCTGGTCACGCTGGTGGAGCCCGGGTCCTGCTTTGCCGGGCTGTTTGCCGAGGTCGCCCTGGCGGCCGACCGGGTGTACATGGCCGACGGTGAGTTCGACGACATGCCCGGACCCGAAGCCAGCCTGCAACTCAGTCAACTGAACCTTGCCGGCCTCGAAATGGGTCACGGCCTGACCCGGTTGCAGAACCGGTTTCACGGTCGCCCCGAGGCCCTCTCGGCCTGCGAGGCGGCACTCGGTGAGCCGCTGGATGCGGCGGCTGCGGACGCGCTCGGTCTCGTGACCTGGGCGCTTGATGACATTGACTGGGACGACGAGGTGAGGGTCTTCCTCGAGGAGCGCGCAAGCTTTTCGCCCGACGCGCTGACCGGCCTGGAGGCCAATCTGCGCTTCGTCGGCCCCGAGACGATGGAAACGCGCATTTTCGCGCGCTTGAGTGCCTGGCAGAACTGGATTTTTCAACGCCCGAGTGCCGCGGGTGAACACGGTGCGTTGCAGCGCTATGGCACCGGCGTGCGCGGCGACTACGCCGCCGAACGGGTGTAACTGACAACCGGCTTCGCGGCCGAAGCCATTGGAACGGAGAGCAACATGAGCGGTGTGCAAGCGATCGACTACGACACGCTGATCCCCAACAACGTTGGCCTGGCGAAAGACAAACGTGTCCTGAAGGCACTCGAGAAATGGCACCCGGGGTACATCAACTGGTGGAACGACCTGATTCCCAAGCAGTTCCAGGAAAGCCTCGTGTACCTGCGCACCGCAGTCAGCGTGGACCCCAAAGGCTGGGCGCGTTTCGACTACGTCAAGATGCCGGACTACCGCTGGGGAGTGTTGCTCGCCCCGGAGGTCGAGGGTCGCACGGTGCCCTGTGGCGAGCACGCCGGTGAGCCTGCCTGGCAGGAAGTGCCTGGCGAGTACCGCGCGATGCTGCGCCGCCTGCTGGTCATCCAGGGCGACACCGAGCCGGCTTCGGTCGAGCAACAGAAACACCTCGGTATGACCGCGCCCTCGCTCTATGACATGCGCAACCTGTTTCAGGTCAATGTCGAGGAGGGTCGCCACCTCTGGGCAATGGTGTACCTGCTGCAGAAGTACTTCGGTCGGGACGGACGCGAGGAGGCCGACGACCTGTTGCGGCGCCAGTCCGGATCGGATGAGGCACCGCGCATGCTCGGCGCGTTCAACGAATCGACACCCGACTGGTTGTCCTTCTTCATGTTCACCTACTTCACCGACCGTGACGGCAAGATGCAGCTCGAGAGCCTCGCCCAGTCGGGCTTCGACCCTCTCTCCCGCACCTGTCGGTTCATGTTGACCGAGGAAGCACACCACATGTTCGTCGGCGAGACCGGGGTGGGGCGTGTGGTGCAACGCACCTGCGAAGCCATGCGCGAGGCCGGTATCGACGACCCGTATGACATCAATGCGGTACGCGCACTCGGTGTCATCGATCTGCCAACGATCCAGAAGAAGCTGAACCTGCACTACAGCCTGTCGCTGGACCTCTTCGGCGCCGAGGTGTCAACCAATGCGGCGAACGCATTCAACGCTGGCATCAAGGGCCGCTATCAGGAGGTCAAGCTCGATGATGACCACCGATTGCACGGTGACACCTACCCGGTCGTCCAGATCGAACACGGTGAGGTCGTGGTGCGCGACGTGCCTGCGCTTTCGGCGATCAACATGCGCCTGCGCGACGACTACGTCAAAGACGCGTCGGGCGGTATCAAGCGCTGGAACGCAGCGATTGCCAAGAGCGGTGTGTCGTTCACGCTGGCCCTGCCGCACCAGGGCTTTCACCGGCAGATCGGGGTGTTCAGCGATGCACACGTGACGCCCGAGGGCGAATTTGTCGGCGCTGAGGTCTGGCAATCCCGAGCCGAGGACTGGTTGCCCTCCAGCGGGGACCGAGATTATATCGAGTCCCTGATGGTGCCCGAGTTCCGGCCTGGGCACTACGCGGGCTGGATTGCACCGCCGCGCGTCGGTGTCGACAACAAGCCCGGTGATTTCGAATACGTGCAATTGCACATGGCGTGAGGAGCCGGGCGTGTCGACAGAACAGCAGCCGCTGCAACGGTATCCGGACGTATGCGATCGCCTTCGTGGACGTCGTCCGACAACGCGCGTACTTGCCTCCGGGCTCGCCAGGGTCGCAGCAGCGACCCTGAACCTGCCTGGCTTGCGTACTGACTCGATCGACAGCGGGCGCCAATACCGCACCGGTGCCGCTGTGGTAGCAGTGGATCGATGTCGCTGGCTGACGTCTGCCGCACGCGCTGCCGTGACTGACGTCGAGAGTCGCCCGTGTGTTTCGAGCCGTTGGATGCGCAGCGGGGCAACACGGTGGCGATGACCGGTGTACAACCGACCGCGCGCGTCGGAGATGACATGGCAGACTACGTCGCTTCAGTGGGCCTTCGCGTGCGTGAGCGGCGTGAACGTTTTGGTTACTCGCGTCGGGTTCTGGCTGAGCGCTCCGGCGTTTCGCAGCGTTATCTCGCCCAGTTGGAACTCGGTAGCGGAAACGCCAGCATCAGTGTGCTCCGGCAGATCGCGTTGGCGCTGGACTGCACGGTGGGGGCCTTCGTCGACGCGCCGGCACAGGACAGTGATGCCTGGCAACTCGCACGGGCCTTTCGCGAGGCAGAACCCGCGTTGCGGAAGAGTGTGCTCGACCAGTTGTACGCGGCGTCCACGGCGGCAGCGCGGGCGCAACGCATTGCTCTGATCGGCTTGCGCGGCGCGGGAAAGTCGACGCTGGGGCAGGGGTTGGCGGCGCGCCTCGGGTGCGATTTCGTTGAACTCGACGCGTTGATCACCGAGCGCAGCGGCCTCAGCACGTCGGACGTGATGGCCGTCTACGGGCAGGAGGGCTATCGGGAAATCGAGCGCGCGGCACTGCTCGATTTCATCGACTCGACCGACCGTGCCGTGGTCGCGGTGGCGGGCGGCGTGGTGACCGACAACGGCACCTACGCGGTCTTGCGCGCACGCTGCCAGACAGTCTGGTTGCGCGCCGACGCGCATTCACACATGGAGCGTGTGCGGCTGCAGGGCGATACACGGCCGATGGCCGGTCATCCGGCGGCGATGAACGCGCTGGTGACGCTCTTGCGGCAGCGCGAGCCGCTCTACGCACAAGCCGAGCGCACGCTGGACACCGAACGCGGGTCGCCTGCCGACAGCCTACGCGAGTTGGTGACCCTGGTTGAGCTCGCAGGGTGGAGCGCTCCGGCAACGGACTGAGCGACCGTGACGCGTCCGGTGCCGCTTGGCCGCCGCGCCGCGCCGCTCCGATTCCCCGTTGGTACAGCACGCTTGTGTCGGCGGCGAACGGCTTTCACACTCCGGGGTGACACGCCAGAGGACCGACACCGTGACACCGTGGATTGCACCGCTGACCCTGGAGGGAGACCACGCACAGTTAGCACCCCTGTCCCATGAGCACGCTGATGACCTGCGCGCGGCGACGCGTGACGGCCAACTGCACCGGCTCTGGTACACCACGGTGCCCGACCCGGACGGCATCGACGCCGAGATCGATCGGCGACTGGCGTTGCAGGCGGCTGGGACGATGCTGCCTTTTGCCGTGATCGACGCCCGCACCGGACGGGCGGTTGGCATGACCACCTACATGAACATCGACGCGCACGCGCGGCGGGTGGAAATCGGTTCCACCTGGTGTCGTCTTGCAGTGCAGCGAACCCCGCTCAACACCGAGTGCAAGTGGCTGCTGCTGCGGCACGCGTTCGAGCATCTCGATTGCATCGCAGTGGAGTTTCGCACGCATGTCCTGAACGGGCAGAGCCGACGCGCGATTGAACGACTCGGTGCCAAGTTCGACGGCGTGCTGCGCTCCCACATGATCATGGCCAACGGCACCGTGCGTGACACCGCTGTGTATTCGATCATCGCAAGCGAATGGTCGACGGTCTCCGTGCACCTGCGGTTCCTGCTCGAGCGGCCGCGTGACTGAGGCGCGCGGCACGCATCGTCAACTGGCGCAGCTCGAGCGGTCGTGGCCGAGGCGGGAGGCTGTGTTCGACACGCGGCAAGCCCGGCGCGACACCGGTGGGCGTCGGCCCTCCCGCCTGCCATGTCGGACCGGTCTGGGTGGCGTGTGTGCGCACCGCAAACGGACGGCTGTCGCCGTGTTTCAGCTCTCGATCTGAGACACGTCTCGCACGGCACCGCGAGACGCCGACGTGCTCAACAACGCGTAGGCGCGCAGGGCTTGCGTGACTTTACGCGGGCGCTCGCCCGGCCGCCAGCCGTTCGGGTCAGCGTCCATGGTTGTGCGGCGCGCCTGCAGCGTGGCGTCCTCCACGCGCACATTGATGCTGCGCTCGGGGATGTTGATGTCGATCATGTCGCCGGTTTCGACAAGACCGATCGCGCCGCCCTGTGCCGCCTCCGGTGAGGCATGGCCGATCGAGAGTCCGGATGTGCCGCCGGAGAACCGGCCATCGGTGATCAACGCGCATGCCTTGCCCAGACCCATCGACTTGAGATAGCTCGTCGGATAGAGCATCTCCTGCATGCCTGGTCCGCCGCGCGGCCCCTCGTAGCGAATCACCACCACGTCGCCCGCCTTGACCTTGCCGCCCAGGATGCCTTTCACCGCGTCATCCTGGCTGTGGTAGATCACCGCCGGCCCGCTGAACACGTGGATGCTTTCGTCGACACCTGCGGTTTTGACCACGCAGCCGTCCTCGGCGATGTTGCCGTAGAGCACGGCGAGGCCGCCATCCTGGTTGTAGGCGTTTTCGACGCGGCGGATGCACCCGTTTTCGCGGTCGGTGTCGAGCTCGGGCCAGCGGCGCTCCTGACTGAAGGCGACTTGCGTCGGCACGCCGCCCGGCGCCGCGCTGTAGAGCGCGCGTGCTTCGTCGTCGCCGGTGTCGGCGATGTCCCATTTCGCCAGCGCTTCGCCCATGCTCGCGCTGTGCACGGTTGGCAGGTCGGCGTGCAGCAGGCCAGCGCGGTTGAGCTCGGCAAGTATGCCAAGCACGCCACCGGCACGGTGCACGTCTTCCATGTGGTACAGGTGCGTGCTCGGCGCCACCTTGCACAACTGCGGCACGGTGCGGGACAGGCGGTCGATGTCCTTCTGGGTGAAGCCGATGCCGCCTTCTTCACTGGCGGCAAGCAGGTGCAGGATGGTGTTGGTTGAGCCCCCCATCGCGATGTCGAGGCTCATGGCATTCTCGAACGCCTGGAAGTTGGCGATGTTGCGCGGGAGCACCGACTCATCATCGTCCTGATAGCGCCGTCGGCACAGCTCGACAACGGTGCGCCCGGCGCGCTTGAAAAGTGCCTCGCGGTCGGCGTGCGTGGCCAGCAGTGAGCCATTGCCCGGCAGGGCCAGGCCGAGCGCCTCGGTCAGGCAATTCATCGAGTTGGCGGTGAACATGCCCGAGCAGCTGCCGCAGGTCGGGCAGGCCGAACGCTCGATGCGGTTCACGTCCTCGTCGGACACCTTCGGGTCGGCGGCCTGCACCATCGCGTCGACGAGGTCGAGTTTCTGCACCTCGCCACCCTCGCTCCACTGCACCTTGCCGGCCTCCATCGGCACGCCCGAGACGAACACCACCGGGATGTTGAGCCGCATGGCGGCGTTCAGCATGCCCGGGGTGATCTTGTCGCAGTTGCTGATGCACACGAGCGCGTCGGCGCAGTGCGCGTTGACCATGTATTCCACTGCGTCGGAAATCACTTCGCGCGACGGCAGCGAGTAGAGCATGCCGTCGTGGCCCATCGCGATGCCGTCGTCGACGGCGATGGTGTTGAACTCCTTGGCGATGCCACCGGCGGCCTCGATCTCGCGGGCGACCAGTTGGCCGAGGTCCTTCAGGTGCACGTGGCCGGGCACGAACTGGGTAAAGGAGTTGGACACCGCGATGATGGGTTTGCCGAAGTCACCGTCTTTCATGCCCGTCGCGCGCCAGAGGGCGCGGGCGCCTGCCATGTTGCGCCCGTGGGTGCTGGTCTTGGAGAGGTAGTCGGCCATGGAAGGCTCCGATTTCGGTTGGCTGAGCGGCCTACCCGTGCAGCCATGGTGGGTTGTCGGCCCGGGTACGCACTGCGCGGACAGGTTCGTTCGGCAAGCCGCTTAGAGTAGCAAGCCACCGGGGACGTCTCCACCGCTGCCGGGCGGACCGGGGTAGACTGGCGTCACATTTTTCAGCAGCCGTAGTGGCCGTGCAACACGTGCACCCGCTGTGGCGTG
>JBCCUP010000031.1 GCA_039196715.1 Pseudomonadota bacterium | reverse complement strand
CGCCATCGCCGCCGTCGCCGCCATCGCCGCCGCCGCCATCGCCGCCATCGCCGCCGCCGCCATCGCCGCCGCCGCCATCGCCGCCATCGCCATCGCCGCCAACGCCGCCATCGCCATCGCCGCCGCCGCCATCGCCGCCGCCGCCGCCGCCATCGCCGCCAGGACCGGGTTCGACGCCGCCGGTTCCCGTGCCGGCACCTGCGCCACCGCCGCTGCCGTCTCCGCCTCCCCCAGTGTCGCCACCGCCCGTGTCGCCACCACCACCGCCACCGGCGGAGGTGTCAGGCACCGCGTGTTCGTAGTCGTCCGATGGAGGCGCCTGTCCCAACTGGACCGTGCGTGGGTCGATGTCGCCGTCGCAGGCAGCCAAGACGGCCAGAGCGAGCAGGGAAAAACAGAAACGCGTCGGAGAAACCATGGCTATCGCCTGATCGGGTTGCGTGAGCGCGAAGTGTGTTGAGCCGTTCGGGGTGTGACTGTGGCCCAGTTCGCATTCTGCTCGGGGGCGGATGGCTTCGCCAGTTGTCGGCAATCTGTGTGCGAATGTGTGATCGATAAATGAGATAGCTGTGCTGGCGCTGTTGCAGCGTTGGGACACTGACGCCGTAGAGGACAGCGCGCGTTCGGGTGCCTACAATTACCGGTTAAACCACAGGTACAGCGTCATGTTCACGACCACGATCAGGGCCGCAGCAGTGGCGGCGTGTCTGCTCTCCTCGTCGCTGCTCGCCGGCCAGACCTTTGTCAGTGTCGAGTGGCCGCAGACTGCGGCTGCGCGCGAGACACGGGATGCGCTGCTGCGCGCCGGCACCCTGGAAAAACTCGTTGAGGTTGCGGACCGGTACACGCTGATGCGCGGTGAGCTCGGCGTCACGGTGGGGCACGCGTCCAAGAGTGGGTTCGATCCGACCACCAACACCATCGTGCTCAGCTATCGACACTGGCAAAGTGTGGTGCGTCGGGCCACGGCGGTTGGACACCTCGCCGAGGGGCAATCGCTTGGTACGCTCGCGGATGACGCGATGATGTACTCGGCGATCCACTTGCTGGCGCATGCCGTCATGGCGCAACAGGACCCGGCGACGCAGCGGCTGGGCGACGATGCCGTCTCTGATCTCGCGACCGTGATCCTGCTGGAGTTCGTGCCTGACGGCGCGCGCATCGCGCAAAACGCCATGTACCTGTACGACGACACCATCGCCGTGGCCGGTGAAGACAGCTACTGGCTGGACCACGGCCACAGCATCGAACGTGTCTGGTCGGGTACCTGCCACCGCGACGCCGACACCGGACGTGATGACCGCGCCGTGTGTCAGAGCAACTACAACCAGATGGTGGCGAGTTGGGCCTCGGTGTTCGAACCCGAGCAGGCTGAACGCATGCTCAAAACGGCGTCCCGTTGACCCGTTGAGCGCAGCGCCCGGCAACCGGACGGGCTCCGGAGGGCCGGGAACTCAGGACGCGGACTGACCGGTCTTCGCGGTGGCCCGTTGCAACAAGGCCTGGAGCTTGCGCTGGTAGCGCGTTTGCACGATGTCCACCAGTACCATCACGAAGATGACCAGGTAGAACGTGGCTTTGCTCAGCGGCTCGATGGCGTAGCCGAACAGGCTGAGGTGCGCGAGGTGGGCGCCCTCCGAGATGAGCATGACAGCGACCAGGAACAGGATGAACAGGCCCACCACCTCGTACATCCGGTTCTTCTTCAGGAAGTCGGTGACGCGGTCTGCCAGCCAGATCATCAGAACCCCGCCGATGATGATGGCCGTTGCCATGACCGTGAAATTGTCGGTCAATGCCATCGCCGACAGGATCGAGTCAAACGAGAACACGGCGTTCATCAGCACGATCCAGGTCAGCGCGGCGAAAAAGGATTTGCGTGGTCGATCGCCTGCCTCGTGCACCTCAATGACGAGCATGTGGCTGATCTCCTTGGTGGCGGTGTAGAGCAGGAACACCCCGCCAATCAACACAACCACGGCTTGCAGATTGAATGTCCCGACGATCACGCCGACCCACTCGATGTGGAAGAGCTCGGTCTGAAACTTGTCGAGCACCGACACCAGGGCCCAGAGCAGCACGATGCGCAGGATCACGGCGAGCGCAATACCAAGCTTGCGCACTTGCGACTGCTGTGCCTTGGGCACACTCTGTGATTCGAGCGAGATATACAGCAGGTTGTCGAAGCCGAGCACGGCTTGCAACATCACCAGCATCATCAAGGTGAAGAGATTTTCGAAGCTGAACAGGTCCATCGGTTGGGCTCTCGGCGGTCTGGCGGCGGGTGACGCTAGGGTCGGTTGAGACGCAGCGCCGTATCACTGTAGACCGATCGTAGCGACAGTTTGGTCTGGGTGCCAATGACCCCCGGGAGATTCATCAGATCGTCGAAATACAAGCGTTCGAAGTCCTGTGCGTCGCGGTAGGCCATCTTGACGATGTAGTCGGCGTCGCCGGCGATCAGGTGCACTTCCAGCACCTCCGGTATGGCCACAATAGCGCGCTCGAACTGCTTGAACAGGTCGCGTGATTGGCGCTCCATGCGGATCAACAGGAACGCGGTGCCGGCACGGCCCAGTCGCGTTCGCCCCAGCAGGGCGACGTAGCGGTCGATGACACCGAGGTCCTCAAGGCGTTTCACGCGGCGCAGGCACGCGGACGGGGAGAGATTGACGCGTTCGGACAGGTCGGCATTCGACATGCGCCCATCGTGCTGCAGCAGTTCGAGAATCCGTCGGTCGCGGTCGTCCAGTTCCACCGCGTCTGTGGTACCACGTTGCATGATCTGAATAATGTTCTGTGTTATTCGGGAATGTTAGAAGAAAATTGTTTTCCAGGGTGGAATTGTCGCCAAATAGCAACACTATACGGTATGGGGCGGTACAAACTGTGCGCGGGATTTGACAAGGCCGGAACGTCCCGGTCAGTCCGCCAACTGGAGTACGCCCCATGAAAATCGGATGCCCCAAAGAGATCAAGAACCACGAGTACCGCGTGGGTCTGACACCGACTGCCGCGCGCGAACTGGTGCGCGCGGGTCACAGTGTGACGATGGAGTCCGGTGCCGGTGCCGGGATCGGCGCGGACGATGCCGCGTACACCGCCGTTGGCGCCGGTGTGGTCGACACCGCCGAGGAGATCTTCGCCGAATCGGACATGGTCGTGAAGGTCAAGGAACCCCAGGCCGCCGAGCGCAAACAGTTGCGTGAAGGCCAGCTGCTGTACACCTACCTCCACCTCGCCCCCGACCCCGAGCAAACGCGGGACCTGTTGGCCTCCGGCGCGACCTGTGTCGCCTACGAGACCGTGACCTCCGCGCGTGGCGGTTTGCCGCTGTTGGCGCCGATGTCCGAGGTGGCGGGTCGGCTGTCGATTCAAGCCGGCATGACCGCACTCGAGAAGCCCCACGGTGGCCGCGGGCTGTTGCTCGCCGGTGTTCCGGGCGTCGAACCCGCGAAGGTCGTGGTGATCGGCGGCGGTGTGGTTGGGCGCAATGCCGCCGAAATGGCAGTGGGCCTGCGCGCCGACGTGACCGTGCTCGACCGCAATGTCGACACGTTGCGGGCGCTCGACGCCCAGTTCGAGGGTCGTGCACGCACTGTGTACTCGACCCACGATGCCCTGGAGCGCCACGTGCGCGAGGCCGATCTCGTCATCGGTGCGGTGCTGATTCCGGGGGCGTCTGCACCGAAGCTCGTCACCCGTGAAATGATCGCCGGCATGAACCCGGGCGCCGTGTTGGTGGATGTCGCAATCGACCAGGGCGGGTGTTTCGAGACCTCGCGCGCCACCACCCACGCCGACCCCACGTATGAGGTCAGTGGCGTCGTGCACTACTGCGTCGCCAACATGCCGGGTGCCGTGCCCCGCACAAGCACCTACGCGCTGAACAACGCGACCTTGCCGTACGCGATGGCACTGGCGAACAAGGGTGTCAAGCAGGCGCTGCTCGACGACGTGCACCTGCGCAACGGCCTCAACGTGATCGCCGGCAAGGTCACGCACGCCGAAGTCGGTGAAAGCCTCGGTTTGAGTGTCACGGACCCCGTCTTCGCCCTCGAGGCGGCCTGAGCGGCCGCCTGACCCGGTCAATCCTCGGGTGCGGTCCGTCACAGGGCGGACCGCTCTGAGTTGACCACCGCGGCAGAATCCGTCAGCGTGCGGTCCGACTGCGCTCGCCGTCATCGGCGAGCGTCGCTTTTGAGCAAACTGCCGCCCCGACGGCCCCCTATCATGCCGCCGCAGCCAGCGCGCGGGAGGGTCTCGCCGTGGGCATGTCGAAATCCACAGGGTGCAGGCCTGATGTCGCGCTACTCCGTTTTCTCCTTGGTGCGGAACGCACTGAGCTACCACCAGAACTGGCAACGCGCCTGGCGCAGCCCGGACCCGAAACGCGAGTACGACATCGTGATCGTTGGCGGCGGCGGGCACGGCTTGGCCACGGCGTACTATCTGGCCACCGAGTGCGGCATCACCAACGTCGCGGTGGTCGAGAAGGGCTGGCTCGGTGGCGGCAACACCGGCCGCAACACCACGATCGTGCGCTCGAATTACCTCTGGGATGAGTCTGCCGCGATTTACGACCACGCGATGACGCTCTGGCAGGGCCTGTCTCGCGAGCTCAACTACAACGTGATGTACTCCCCGCGAGGCCTGTTGCACCTTGCGCACAGCGTGCACGACATGCAGGAGATCCAGCGCCGCGGCAACGCGATTTACCTGAACGGGATCGACAGCGAATTCCTCTCGCCCGAGCAGGTCAAGGCGATGGTGCCCTACATGCAGATGGACGGCCGCTACCCGGTGCTCGGGGCGCTGCTGCAGAGGCGCGGCGGCACTGCCCGACACGATGCGGTGGCCTGGGGGTATGCGCGCGGCGCCGACGCCGCTGGCGTTGACATCATCCAGAACTGCGAAGTGACCGGCTTCGACATCCAGGACGGCGCCGTTGTCGGCGTTGAAACCACGCGCGGCCGCATCGGTGCGAAGAAGGTCGGGGTGGTTGCCGCGGGCCACTCCTCGGTCGTCGCGGAGATGGCGGGCTTTCGCATGCCGCTCGAGTCCTTCCCGTTGCAGGCGCTGGTGTCCGAACCGGTCAAACCGGCCGTAGACTGCGTGATCATGTCGAACGGCGTGCACGCCTACATCAGCCAATCGGACAAGGGCGAGCTCGTGATCGGGGCCAGCTCCGACGCCTACAACTCCTACACACAGCGCGGCAGTTTCGACGTCATTGAGGACACGCTGCAGGCCATCTGCGAGTTGTACCCCCTGTTCACGCGCATGCGCATGCTGCGCCAGTGGGGTGGCATCGTCGACGTGACGGTGGACCGCTCGCCGATCCTGACCAAGACGCCCGTGCGCAACATGTACTTCAACTGCGGTTGGGGCACTGGCGGTTTCAAGTGCACACCGGGCTCCGGCCACGTGTTCGCGCATTCGTTGGCCAACGGTGAGATGCACCCGATAGCGGCGCCGTTCTCGATGGATCGCTTCCACAGTGGTGCCTTGATTGACGAAGGCGCCGCGGCTGCGGTGGCACACTAAGGGGAAACGAGCATGCTGTTGATCACTTGCCCTTGGTGCGGCGAGCGCGACCAAACGGAATTCCATTGCCACGGCGAAGCGTTCATAGCCCGGCCTGCGAATGCACTCGACATGACCGACGAGGAATGGGGCGACTACGTGTTTTTTCGCAAGAACGTGAAGGGTATCCACTACGAGCGTTGGTCCCACGACCACGGTTGTGGTCGCTGGTTCATTGCAGTTCGAAACACGGCCACTGACGAGTTTTTGGGTTTCTACAAGCCGGGTGAAGAGATTCCGGCTTTTGAGTTGGAGGGCGCATGAGCGCGAACTACCGACTGCCAACGGGTGGCCGCATCGACCGCGGCCAGCCGGTGCGATTCGAGTTCGACGGCCAGAGCTACTCGGGGTACGCCGGCGACACACTCGCCTCGGCGCTGTTGGCCAACGGCGTGACGCTGGTCGGCCGGAGCTTCAAGTACCACCGGCCACGCGGCATCCTCGCCGCCGGCGTCGAGGAGCCAAACGCCCTGGTGCAGCTTGAACGTGGTGCCTACACCGAGCCGAACACACGTGCCACCAGTGTCGAGCTCTACGACGGCCTGCAGGCCGACAGCCAGAACCGGTGGCCCAGCCTCAAGTACGACATCGGCGTGGTCAACAGCTGGTTGTCGCGGTTCTTTCCGGCGGGCTTCTACTACAAGACCTTCATGTGGCCCGAGCGCATGTGGACGACCTACGAGCACGTCATCCGGCGGGCCGCGGGCCTTGGTGTTGCGCCGAAAGAGCCGGATCCGGACCGCTACGAGCACCGCTACGACCAGCCCGATCTGCTGATCGTCGGCGGCGGGCCGGCGGGCCTCGCCTGTGCGCTGGCCGCGTCTCGCGCGGGCAAACGGGTGGTGCTGGTCGACGAGTCGGCCGAACTCGGCGGTGCCCTGCTCGGCGACACGGCCGAGATCGACGGCAAGGCGGCCGTGGACTGGGTGGCCGACGTGGCGGCCGAGCTCGCGGCGGCGGACACCGTGCGTGTGTTGACGCGCACCACGCTGACGGGCTACTTCGATTACAACTACCTGATTGCCACCGAGCACGTGACAGCGCATCTCGGTCCGCAACGCAGCGACGCCGTGCCACGTCAGCGCCTGTGGAAACTGCGGGCAAAACAGGTGGTGCTCGCCACCGGCGCCATCGAGCGCCCGCTGGTGTTTGCCGACAACGACCGTCCTGGGGTCATGCTAGCGTCGGCCGTGCGGACCTACCAGCACCGCTACGGGGTGTTGCCCGGCCACGCCGTGGTCGTGTTCACCAACAACGACAGCGCCTATGCGACTGCGATAGACGCGGTGGGTGCCGGCCGCCCGGTGACGCTGGTGGATTGCCGTACAAGCGCCGGTGACGCGGTCACGGAGCGCGCCCGCAGCGCCGGTGTCGAGTTGGTGTTCGGCAGCGCCGTGACGGCCGTGCGCTACAGCGGCGGCATCCAGGGCGTCGACGTGATGAGCCTGAGTGCCGACGGGCGCACCGTGTCGGGGTCCGTGCGGCGCATCGACTGCGACCTGGTCTGTTCGAGTGGCGGCTGGAACCCGGCGGTGCACCTGCACAGTCAGGCTAAGGGAAAACTGCGGTGGTGCGAGGACACCCAGACCTTCGCACCCGCCGCAACCGCCCCCACCATGGCGCACGCGTCGGTGGGCGCGTGCAACGGCAGCCTGACCTTGTCGCACTGCCTTGAGGAGGGCTGGGCGGCCGGTGGTGGCGAGGGCGACGGCCCGCGGGCCGAGGCGGCGCCGGTCGGTGCGGCACTGCGCCCGCTCTGGGTGGTGCCAACCGACCACCCGCTTGGCGAGGGGCCGAAAAAGCACTTCCACGAGTTTCAGAACGACGCCACGGCCGCCGACCTGCTGCTCGCCCAGCGCGAGGGCTTCGAGTCCATCGAACACACCAAGCGCTACACCACCACGGGGATGGCCACCGACCAGGGCAAGACCTCGAACGTCAATGCGATCGGTATCGTGGCCGAGTCGCGCGGTGTGCCCGTTCCCTCGATCGGCGTGACCACCTTCAGGCCACCCTACACGCCGCTGACCTTCGGCGCCGTGGTCGGGCAGAACCGACGTCACCTCTTCCACATGGTGCGCAAGACGCCCATGCACGCCTGGTCCGAGGCGCATGGCGCGGTGTTCGAGGACGTCGGCGACTGGAAGCGGGCGCGCTACTACCCGCGCGGCGGCGAGGACATGGACGCGGCTGTGCGGCGCGAGTGCAAAGCCGTGCGCGACGGCGTGGGACTCTTCGACGCCTCCACGCTCGGCAAGATCGACCTGCAGGGGCCGGACACCGCCTGGCTGCTCGAGATGCTGTACACCAACGCGTGGCAGGGTCTCGCAGTGGGCAAGTGCCGGTACGGACTCATGCTCAACGAGCACGGTATGGTGTTCGACGACGGTGTCACCACGCGACTCGGTGAACACCACTACCACATGACCACCACAACCGGCGGCGCTGCGCGGGTCATGGGTTGGATTGAGGAATGGCTGCAGACCGAGTGGCCCGACAAGCGTGTCTACGCCACCAGCGTTACAGAGCAGTGGGCGGTGATGGCCCTGAACGGCCCGCGGTCCCGCGAACTGCTGCAGAAACTCACGGACGACGACGTCAGCAATGAGGCGCTGCCGTTCATGTCCTACAAGGCCGTCACCCTGGCCGGTGTGCCGGCTCGGGTGTTCCGCATCAGCTTCACCGGCGAACAGTCCTTCGAGGTCAACGTACCGGCGCGCTACGGTCGGCATGTCTGGGAAGCCCTGGTGGCAGCCGGGGCGGACATGGAACTCGTAATGTACGGCACCGAGACCATGCACGTGTTGCGCGCGGAGAAGGGTTTCATCATTGTCGGCCAGGATTCGGACGGCACCATGACGCCGGCGGACCTCGGCATGGACTGGATCGTCAGCAAGAAGAAGGCGGACTTTCTCGGCAAGCGCTCACTCAGCCGCAGCGACACCGCACGCCAAGGGCGCAAACAGTTGGTCGGCCTGCTGACCGAAGACCCGGAACTGGTGTTGCCAGAGGGCGCTCACATCGTCTCCGAGGTGCGCGCCGCGCCGCCCATGCCGATGCTGGGCCACGTGACGTCGAGCTACTACAGCCCGAACGTCGACGGCGGGCGCTCGATCGCGATGGCCGTGATCGCAGACGGGTTCAACCGCAAGGGGAGCACGGTCGACCTCGCGCTGATCGACGGCCGCGCCGTGCGCGCCAAGGTGGTCGATCCGGTCTTCGTCGACCCTGCCGGTGAACGGGTGAAAAGCTGATGACGACACAGAACGGAACACCGGCGGCGCGCACCGCGCTGCAGGACACCAACGCCCTCAACGGCGCCGTCAGCGTGCGCGAGCTGCCGTTGTCGGGAAAGATTGCCGTGCGGGGTGCCGCCGACGACGCAGCGTTTGCCGCCACCCTCGCACCCGGGGACAACCCCCTGCCGACGGCGGTGGGCGAGCGTGCCGAGGCCGACGGCGTGCGCGTGGTCTGCCTGGGACCGGACGAGTGGCAGGTGCACGTGCCGCTGGATCGGGTCGACGCCGAAGTGACGCGCCTGCGGGACGGCTTCGGCACGGCGCACAGCGCGGTGGTCGACGTCAGCGACTACTTCACCGTGCTCGAACTCGGCGGTGTGGCCACGCGCGAGGTGTTGGCCAAACTCACGCCGCTCGACGTCTCCGCCCAGGCCTTGCCCGCGGGCTCGACTCGACAGACGCGGATGGCAAAGTGCACCGTGCTGCTGACCATCCAGTCGGATCACTGCGCGCGCCTGCAAGTGCGTTGGAGCCACGCGGAATACCTGCACGACTACCTCGTCGAAGCGGCCCGCGAGTTCAACCTCTGACGGCAGCGGGTGGCGTTTCGCGCGCGAGCGGGGCGCCCCGGTCACGGGTACAATGACGGACCGAATCCGCGCTGTGCGGTGAACTGGCATCCAGAGGAACTCCGGTTGTGCCCTTCGATTTGCGAGCGAGCCTTCTGTCCCTGAGCCTGCTGGCCGTGCCCCTGGTCGGCGTGGGCATCACGCTCGAGGACTACGTCGACCCCAACAGCGAGTGGGAAGAGGCGTTTGTCGTCGGGCAGTTCTCGGCCAACAACCGCAACTTCAACGCCGAGCTGGCCAACCAGAGCCAATCTCAGGCCGCGATCGACAGCGGCACGGTGCTGCCGCGCGCCGATTTTCAATCGAGCTACAGCCTGACCATCAACGCCGATTACCGGCGGGTCTACAGCACCTTGCCGCTGGTCTGGAGCATCGAGGGCAACGCGACCGGCACGCTCTCGCGTGGCACCGCCGACGGGGCCGGGAGCGCGGACAACATCACGAGTTCGGCGGTCGGTCGCTACGACAGCTACCGCGACCGCAACCCCAATCAATTCTGGTTTGCCGGTGGCGAGTTTCGAGATGAAACGCCGGGTGCCGATGCGTTCGCCTTTGTGCAGGCCGGTGTCGGCTACGGACGGGTGATCAACGCCACCGCACTGGCACGGGCAATCCGCATGGTCTCCGTGCTGCAAGAGTACCGCCTGCTGACCATCTACCCGTCCGACGTGGTGCTGTTGCACCTCGCGCAGACGATCAACCGCGAGGCGGAATACCGTGCGCGTCTCGGCGAGGACGGCTACCGCGAGGCCTGGTACGACGACATCGAGGAGACGCTGCTCGGCGCGGGCCTGATCGACGGGCAGGGTCTCGGTGCGCTGGGTGTCATCAAGATCGACGAAGTGCTCAGCCGCGAGAACATCAACACGCGCGAGCACGGCTTTGTCACCCGCCTGGGTGTGGGCTACCTGGTGTCCGACCCCGGTGGCGACGACGGCGACGCCGCAGTCAACCTCAACTTCCGCTACGCCAAACCCTTCGGCAACCGCGGACAACTGATCGAGGATGCGAGTTTCAGCCGCTCGCTTGAACGCAGTGGCCAGGGCAGTTTCCGCAACCAGCTGAGCTACACCTACGAGATTTCCGACGTGGTGGACTGGGTCAACAACTGGAGTCACGTGCGCCAACAGAGCGACACCAGCGACACGCTGACCAGCGGGTTCATCTACGACATCAGCAACACCTTCGAGCTCGACCTCTCGGTCAGCGTGTCCCGCTCGGATGAGGATGCCGTCTCGGGGGTCAAAGGGCGCTTGAACACCGCGCTGCGCTACCGGTTGCGTTGACCGAGAGCGCCACGCGATCCGACGCCATCAGCTCGCCTTGCGCACCGGGCGACGGCGACCTGCACGGGCCGGTTTCGGTGTCGTTTCACCTCGGAACAGCCTGCGTGTCCCCTCGGATACCGACCCGAGGGAGGCTTCAATGGCGTCGAGTGTGGGCAGAGCGCCGCGCTCGTGCGTGTCGATCACGGTGCGCATGGCGGCCAGATGGGCCGGTGTGGTGCCACAGCAACCGCCGATGATGCGTGCGCCCGCATCAATAGCCAGAGCGGCGTACCGTTGCATGACCTCGGGTGTACCGGAGTAGACGATCTTGCCGTCAAGGTATTGTGGAATACCGCAATTGGCTTTCGCCACGAGGGCGTCGACGCCGAGTGGCGTCTCGCGTTGCGACGTGACAAGAGCTGCGACGACTTCTGACGCGCCGAGGCCACAATTGCCTCCCCAAGCCGCAGGGCGTGTGGCTTGTGCCGCTTGAAATTGCCGGACATCGGTTGGGGTGAGGCCCATCATGGTACGGCCATTGGTGTCGAAGCTAACCGTCATCACGAACGGCAGGCCCGTTTCGGCCGCGGCCGTTACCGCAGCCTCTGATTCCTCGCGTGACGACAGGGTCTCGAGCCACAGCACGTCGGCGCCGCCGTCGGCGAGTGCCAGCGCCTGCTCGCGGAAGATGTCGGTGGCCTCGGCCACCGTGCGCGGTCCACTCGGCTCCAGGATATCGCCGGTCGGGCCCATGGATCCCGCGATGGCCACGCGCCGGCCGCTGGCGTCGACGGCCTCGCGCAACAGGCGGGTCGCAGCCACGTTGAGCTCGCGCACGCGGTCCGACGCCCGGTGCAGTGCCAGGCGACTGCGGTTGCCGCCGAAGGTGTTGGTGAGCACGATGTCGGACCCGGCGTCGATGAAGGCCCGGTAGTGCGCGCTGATCCGATCGGGGTGATCGGTGTTCCAGAGCTCCGGTGCGTCACCGCTTTGCAAACCCATGGTGAACAGGTTGGTACCCGTCGCGCCGTCCGCGAGCAGCACGCGGCCGCTGGCGAGCAAATCCTCGAATGTGTTGGTCATCGCAGACTGCCGGATGGGGATCCTGCCTCGAGTGTAGGGCGCGGCGCGGCGGCTGGCGCTGAAGAAATTTCCACGCCCGATTGCAGACAATTCAACTCGACGTTGACAGGGCGCTGAAAAACCATTGTGAAGACCGGGCGTCCCCACCCAATTGCTTCGTTGCTGTCGCTCCGGCGCACCGGCTGCTCGAACCTCGCCTATCTGCCCGTGTGCCGGACCAGTGATATGTCTCGGCCTCTGCCGGAGCGCCGGGCCGGCTGCTCGCGCCTCGCATGTGGTCTTCTCGCGACGTTTTTCAGCATCCGGTTAAGAGCGCCGCCAGGCTGTCGTACCCGTCCACGTCGGCGTGCGGCGGCGGCGCCGTGGGGTGGGCCCACGCCAGTTGGTCGGGGTTGTACCAGACGCCGTGGCAACCGAACTGCTGGCAACCGATCACGTCCGTGACCGGGTTGTCGCCAACGTGCGCGAGTTCCGCTGCCGGCACCGACACGGCCTCGCAGGTCTGTTTGAAGATCCGCGCGTCCGGTTTGGCCGCGCCGGCGTCCTCGGAGCGCACAGACGCGCTGAAGTAGGTCGCCAGGGGCGTCTTGAACACGTCGGCGTTGCCGTTGGTGCAGGCCACCAGCGGGTAGCGGGCGGCCAAGGCCTCGAGAAAGGCCTCGCAACCCGGGTAGGGTGTGACCGCGTTGCGCAGTGCCAGAAATTCCTCGAGCAGCGCGTCGCCGCCGTCGCGGTAGCCGAAGGACGCCAACAGCTCGTCGAAAAACACCCGACGCAACCGCGTCAGGTCGTGGTGCAAGGCCGGGTGCGCCTGAAAGAACGCCATCCGACGCGCGCGCAGCGCGTCGAAATCGAGCGCGTCAGACACCGCGCTGTAGCGCGCCTGGATGCGCGCGTAGATCGCGGTCTCGGCTGCGATCAACACCGGCTGCACGGGCCATAGCGTGTCGTCCAGATCGAAGGAGATGGCCCGCACACGGGTGAAATCGGGGTGGTGAATGCGCACAGTCGGCAGGTCGCAGCGTCGGAGTCAGCCCTACACTATAAGCCTCTGCCGCGCGGATGACACGCGATCACAGTTCGGGACCCCACATGAATTTCAACGCGCTGGACCTGATCGGTCTGCTGGTTTTTTCACTTGGCTGGTTCGGCTACGTCAGCCTCGCCGACGGCGTGTACCGCGACCGCAGCATCACGGCGCGCATGGACGCGATCCGGCGCGACTGGATCGCCGGGATGGCTGCGCGCGAGATCCGCATCGTCGACTCGCAAATCCAGTCCGCCCTGATGCAGGGGGTCGGTTTCCTCGCCTCGACTGCGGTGCTGATGATCGGTGCGATGACGGCGATGCTCGGTTACGGCGACGCGACGTTTTCGCTCTCCGAGACCGGCTTCGACCCGAATTCCGTCGGCGTCAACTGGCGCATCAAGGTGGTGCTGGTTGCCGGCGTGTTTGCTTTCGCGTTTTTCAAGCTGATGTGGAGCTATCGTCTGTTCAACTATTGCGCCGTGTTGATGGGGGCGATGCCAGAGCAATCGGCACCGGCGTCGGACGTCGAACTGCGCATCGAGCAGTTGGCGCAACTCCACATGTTGTCCGCGGAACACTTCAACAACGGGCTGCGCGCGTACTTCTTCGCCATCGCCTGCTTTCTGTGGCTGTTGCACGCGGCCGGTCTCGCCGTCGGAACGATCTGGGTGCTCTACGTGCTGTGGCGCCGGGACTTCTCGTCTCGATCGCGGGCGATCGTTGGTGGGGACGTGCGGCGGTGAGGGCGGGGGCGCCTGCGACCGGATTGTCTCGAACCCTGCAATACGACCACCCGAGTCGGGTGCCGATGGCGTGAGCAACCGGTCGCAGGCTGGCGACCCCTATCGCGTTGCAGCAACCCCTTACTGCGCTGCGAGTGGGATGCATTCTGCGTCAAGCGCCTGACGCTGGCTGTGACCGTGTCGAGGGTTCCCGGCCAGCCGGGCTCTGCACACCGCGGTGTGTGCCGGTTTTGAGACACAGCCCACGGGATGGGCGAGGGGGTGGCGCACCGTGGGCGTGCGCCGTGTCGCAGATTCTCAGCGTGTGCCGAAGATCTTGTCCCCGGCATCGCCGAGCCCGGGCAGGATATAGCCGTGCTCGTTCAGCCGCTCGTCGAGTGCAGCGGTGTAGATGTCCACATCCGGATGGGCCGCCTGCATGGCGTCGACGCCCTCGGGGGCCGCGACCAGAAAGAGCGCGCGAATGTCAGAGCAACCCTTGGCCTTGAGCATGTCAATGGTCGCGATCGCGGTGCCGCCAGTCGCGAGCATCGGGTCCAGCACCACGGCGCGGCGTTGGTCGACGTCCTGGCAGAGTTTTTCGAAGTAGGGCACGGGTTGCAGTGTGGTCTCGTCGCGGTACAGCCCGACGACTGACACGCGCGCGCTCGGGATCGCCTCGAGGCAGCCGGTCAGCATGCCGAGGCCGGCGCGCAGGATCGGCACCACCGTCAGCTTTTTACCTTGCAGTTGTTCGACGTCCACCGCACCGGACCAGCATTCGATCGTTGTGGTCTCGGTGGGCAGGCTGCGGGTGGCCTCGTAGGTGAGCAGCATACCCACCTCGCCAGCGAGGTCGCGAAAGCTCTTGATGCTGATGTCGGCACGGCGCATGAGCCCGATCTTGTGCTTGATCAGGGGGTGGTCGATCACATGCAGCGTCATGGTGGGGTCCGGTCTGAGGTGGTCTGGTGACGACAGGGTAAACAGCCGGCGGGTGGAAGTCACCCGCCGGTGTACTCAGACGCGGTGTCGCATCAGCCGCCGATGGCGATCAGCTCGACGTCGAAGATCAACGCCTGGTGCGGGCCGATCGACCCGCCGGCGCCGCGCGCGCCGTAGGCGAGGTCCGAGGGAATGTAGAAGGTGTATTTGCTGCCCACGGGCATGAGCTGCAAGCCCTCGGTCCAGCCGGGGATCACCTGGTTGAGCGCGAAGCTCGTCGGTTCGCCACGGGCGATCGAGCTGTCGAACACCGTGCCGTCGATGAGTCGGCCTTCGTAGTGCACCGTGACCTGATCCGTGGCCGCCGGCTTCGCGCCGTCGCCGGCAACCTTGACCTCGTACAGCAGGCCGGAGTCGGTGGACATCACGCCTTCGCGCGCAGCCTGCTCGGCGAGAAAGGCCTCGCCGGCCGCGCGTGCTTCTGCGGTGGCCGCTTCCTGCGCCTTCTGTGACTCGGCCTGGACGATCTGGTTGGCGGTGTCGAGGTCGATTTCAAGCGCCGCCTTCTGGTGCGCCGCTTTCAGCCCCTCGAGCAGCCGATCGTAGTCGAGCTCCTGGTACGGGGTGAGTATGCGGTCACCGATCAGGGCGCCGAGGCTGTAGCTGAGGTCCTGCATGTCTTGATTGGCTCCAACGCTGCCAGCAGTGGTCAAGCCTGCGGCGAGCAGCAGGGCCGAGGTAATCGTTTTCAATGGAGTGAGTCCTTGGTGCCGCAGCCAGGCTGCGGGAGGGTGGTAGCGCGCGTAGCGCGCCGAGCCAGGCACCGCCGGTTGGTGGTGCGTGGGGCATTGTAGTGTGGTGAACAGGACCGTTCCACGCTTTCGCCGCTGGGCACCACACCGTTGGGATGGCTGTCCGGGGTCAGGGTTCCGCGCGTGGGCGGCAGCCCGACCGGGTGGATGACAGGCACTGCATGCGGTTGTGCGCACCGCGCACCCGATGCCACGACACCCTACACTGCGGGTCCGAATTCGACGGAAATGCGGAAGATGGCGGACAGACTGGTGCTGCATGCCGGGACGGCTGCGCGTGAGTACATTCGGCAGCACGGCTTGCAGCCAGCGCACGTCCGCGCCGTGGTCGGCGCCTCGGGTGCCGCGAAGTGGCTCGGCATCTGCGGGCTCGATCAGGCCGTGTTTGGCGACTGGTTGCCGCGTGACGGCGCACAGCCGATTGATCTGCTCGGTACCTCGATTGGCACTTTCAAGTTGGCCGCTGCCTGTCAGGACGATCCGCGGCAGAGTCTGGCGACCCTGGCCGAGGCCTACATCGCGCAGCGTTACCACGGTGTGCCCACGCCCGAGTCGATCTCACGGGAGACTGCTCGCATCGTCTCGGTCGCGCTGCCGGACGGGGGATCGAGCATCCTCTCGCACCCGCGCTACCGCTTTCATGTTGGCACCGCGCGCTGCCACGGCGGGCTGGCCGACCCGCGGCCCGGCGGGCAGAAACGCGCTATCGTCGCGGGCTTCTTCGCCAACCTGAGGGGCCGTGCGCGACTGCATCACTGGGCCGAGCGGGTGGTGTTCAGTGACCCGCGCAGCGCGTGGCCATTGGCACCGGTCGACGGCGTGCCGAGCCAACAGGTGGCGCTGTGCAACGAGAACCTCGGTGACGCGGTGGTAGCCTCGGGGGCACTGCCTGTCTACATGCAGGGTGTGCACGACATCCGTGGCGCGCCCACGGGGGTGTACCGTGACGGTGGGCTGCTCGACTACCACCCGGTGCCGGACTGGCTGTTCGCTGCGAATGCGCGCGAGGGCGTGGTGCTCTACCCGCACTTCTTTGCGCACGTGAGTCCCGGCTGGTTCGACAAGGCGCTGCGCTGGCGACGTGCCCGAGCGCAGGACTTGCGCAACGTTCTGCTGATTTCACCGTCGGCTGCGCACGTCGAGCGCCTGCCCGGCGGTCGGCTACCGGACCGACGGGATTTCAGCCGGTGTGCCGATGCCGACCGTCAGGCGCGCTGGCGCGCGGCACTGGCCGAGAGCCAGGCCTTGGGTGAGGCGTTTCTCGCGTTGGTCGACAAGCCGGAGCGCCTGGTGGCACAGGTGTTACCGATCCCAGCGTAACGCGCCGTGCGAAGTTCGCCCGTCAGTCGGGACGCACCGCGTAGCGGCCGCTGCCGAGAAACACCATGGCAAGCGCGGTGAAGAGGAAGAAGGCCTGCACCTCTAGCGCATAGCCGCCGGTTTCATTCAGCAGCATCAGTTCGCTCTGGTGTGCGAGGAACAGCGCAAAGCCCATGTTGACCACGATGATCAACCCACCGAAACGGCAGAAGGCGCCGAGGATGATCATGATCGGCGCGAGGATCTCGCCGACGTAGACACCGTATGCCAACTGTGGCGGCAGGTTGTAGCCTGCGAGCATGTTCTCGAGCCACACCAGGTCACCGCTGAGCTTGGCGTAGCCGTGGAACAGCATCAACACGCCGAGCGTCAAGCGCAGGACGAGCTTGCCGAAATTGTTGCCAGCCGTGTTGGTTTCGTTGATGTGATCAAGCATGGATTGGCTCCGTTTTATCTGTGTTGCGCGCACGGTAGCACGCGAATGGGCATAGCTATAGCACAGGCCGGCGCCGGCGTTGCACATTCACACGGCGCGTCAGACAAGTGTCAGAGCGGTGACGCTGCTGCAGTGTCAGCGGCGGCGTTGAGGTGGTAAATCAGTACAACTTCCGTGCGCCACTTCAGCGGCCAGGCCGATCGATTCGCCCAGTGTGGGGTGCGGGTGAATGGTCTTGCCGATGTCGACGTCGTCGGCACCCATTTCGATCGCGAGACACACTTCGCCAATGTAGTCACCCGCGCCCGTGCCGACGATGCCGCCGCCGATGATCCGGCCGCTCTCGGCCTCGAACAGCAACTTGGTGAAGCCTTCGGTGCGGTTGTTCGCGATCGCGCGCCCGGACGCCGCAAACGGAAACTGGCCCTTGCGGTAGTCGATACCGGCCGCCTTGAGCTCGCTTTCCGTCTTGCCGGCCCAGGCGACCTCGGGGTCGGTGTAGGCCACGCTCGGGATCTGCATCGGGTCGAAGGCCGCCGCTTTGAGTTTGTCGTCGTTCAGCAACTCGCCTGCGATGACCTCGGCCGCGACGTGCCCTTCGTGCACTGCCTTGTGTGCCAGCATCGGCTGGCCGACGATGTCACCGATCGCGAAGATGTGGGGCTGTGCCGTGCGCATCTGCGCGTCGACGTCGAGAAAACCGCGCTCGGTCGGCGTCAGGGCCGCCTGCTCGACGTGCAGCAGCGTGCCGTTGGGTCTGCGCCCGACGGCCTGCAACACGAAGTCGTACACCACGTCGGCGTCCGGTGCCGCCTCGCCCTCGAAGCTCACCCGGATGCCGGCCTCGATCGCTTCGGCCGCCGTGGTGCGTGTGTTCAGCATCACGCGGTCAAAGCGCGACGCGTTGTGTTTCTGCCAGGCCTTGACCAGGTCCGGGTCGGCACCCGGCATCAGCGATCCGGTCATTTCGACAATGTCCACCGACGCGCCGAGGGTCGCGTACACGGAGCCGAGCTCGAGGCCGATGATGCCGCCGCCGATCACCAGCATGCGCTTGGGGATGGCCGGCAACTCGAGTGCCCCGGTCGAGTCGACGACACGCGGGTCGTCCGGCAGAAACGGCAAGTTCACCGATTCGCTGCCCGCCGCGATGATGCAGCGATCGAAGCCGATGTGGGTTTCGCCGCCGTCGGCGAGGGCCACCCGGAGGCGATTGGGCCCGGCGAAGGTCCCGACACCGCGCACCACGTCCACCTTGCGTTGTTTTGCCATGCCGGTGAGGCCACCGGTCAGCTTGGCGACCACGTTGTCCTTGTGCGTGCGCAAGCCGTCGAGGTCGACTTCGGGGGCGGCAAATCGCACGCCGGCGTGCGCAAGGTGGGCGGTTTCGTCGATCACCGCGGCGATGTGCAGCAACGCCTTCGAGGGGATACAGCCGACGTTCAGGCACACACCGCCGAGTGTCGGGTTGCGTTCGATGAGCACGGTGTCGACGCCGAGGTCGGCCGCCCGGAACGCGGCCGAGTAGCCGCCAGGTCCGGCACCGAGCACCAGCAGCTGGCAGTGTCGGTCGGTGTCCTGTGCAATCGACGCAGCAGCCGGTGTCTCGGGTGCAGCGGCGGGGGCGTCGAGAGGCGCGTGAGCGGCGGGTGCGGCCGAACCGGACTCGGCGAGCTCCATCACGCCGATCACGCTGCCCGCGGATATCGTGTCGCCCACCTTGACCTGCAGGCTTGTGAGCGTGCCAGCGTGTGGGGCCGGAATGTCCATGCTGGCCTTGTCGCTCTCGACTGTCAGCAGGGACTGCTCGACTGCCAACACGTCGTTGACCGACACGTGGACTTCGATGATCTCGACGTCGTTGAAGTCGCCGATGTCGGGCACTTCGATGGTGTGCAGTTCAGCCATGCCCGCGGCCCTAGAGCATCAGCCGGCGAATGTCGCCGAGCAGCGTGGAGAGGTAGGCGCAAAAGCGGGCGGCGTCGGCGCCGTCGATTGCACGGTGGTCGTAGGAGAGCGACAGCGGCAACATCAACCGGGGCTCGAAACTGTCGCCGTTCCACACCGGTTGCATCTTGGCGCGCGAGACGCCGAGGATCGCGACTTCCGGCGCGTTGACCAGCGGGGTGAAATGCGTGCCGCCGATGCCGCCCAGGCTGGAGATTGTCATGCAGGCGCCCTGCATTTCGTCGGGTTTGAGTTTCTTTTCCCGCGCGCGTTTGGAGACGTCCATCATCTCTTCGGCGAGGTCGAACACCGACTTGGTGTCAACGTCACGGAACACGGGCACCACCAGGCCGTTCGGCGTGTCCACCGCGATGCCGATGTGGTAGTACTGCTTGTAGATCAGCGCTTCGCCGTCGGGCGAGAGCGAGGCGTTGAATTTCGGGAACGCCTTCAGCGCGCGCGCCAGGGCGATCATCTGGAAGCTGAGGCTGCTGACGCGCACGCCGCGCTCGGCCGCGTCTTCCTTGATCGATTTACGAAAGGCCTCGAGCTCGGTGATGTCGGCCTCGTCGTTGTGGGTCACCAGTGGCACGTTCAACCACGACCGGTGCAGGTTGGCCGCCGAGAGCTTGTTGATCCGGCTCAGCGGGACGCGTTCGATCGGACCGAAGCGGGAGAAGTCGACCTCGGGTATCGGTGGAATGCCGGCCCCGCCAGCGCTGGCGCGGCCGCTGGCGTTGACGCCCACACTGCCGGCGTTCTCGACCACGCCCCGGACAAAGTCGGTGACATCCTGCTTGAGAATCCGGCCCTTCGGTCCGGTACCCGAGACTTGCGTGATGTCGGCACCCAGCTCGCGCGCGAACTTGCGCACCGACGGGCTGGCGTGGGCTTTTTTGCCGGTGTTGCCGGACAACGCCGCTGTCGGCGAGCGCGACGCGGCGGGCGCGCGAGGCGCCGGTGCCGTGCTTGCAGGGGCAGCGGGGGGTGGCGGCGGTGCGTCGGGCACGGCGGCGGGCGCGGCCGGTTGGTCTTTCGCAGCATCGGCTGCCGCAGCGACGGCTGCCGCAGCGACGGCTGCCGCACCACTCGCGCGGAGCACGGCGACCTGGTCGCCCTCGGAGACCGTGCTGCCGACCTCCACATCGACCTGCACGATCTCTCCGGCCTGCGGGCTCGGCAGGTCCATGCTGGCCTTGTCGCTCTCCAGCGTCAGCAGGGCCTGCTCCGCGTCGACCGTGTCGCCGGGCTTGACCATCACCTCGATCACCGTGACCGTGTCCGTGCCGATGTCCGGCACGGTCACCGGCACGGCCTGGCTCGCGCTGGGCGTGGCCGGTTCCGGTGCACTGTCGGTCGCATCGGCGTCGGCAGCCGGCGCGGCGTCGCCCGACGCAGCGGCGCCCGACGCGACGGCGCCCGACGCAGCGGCGCCCTCGAGGGTGACGATGACGGTGCCCTGCGACACGGCATCGCCGGTGCTGACGTTCACAGCGACCACCGTGCCGGCGTGCGAACTCGGCACGTCCATGCTGGCCTTGTCGCTCTCGAGCGTGACCAGCGATTGCTCCTCCGCGACGGTGTCGCCGACCGCAACCAGCACCTCGATGACCTCGACCTCGCCAGAATCGCCAATGTCCGGGACGCGCACTTCAATCTGTTGGCTCATGGTTCCGTCCCGCGATCAGGCAAACATGGGGTCAGGCTTGTTGCCACTGAGCTTGTACCGCTTCATGGCATCGCCGACCAGGCTGCGTGGCACCTTGTTGTCCTCGGCGAGCGAGTGCAACGCAGCGACCACAACGTAGAACCGGTTGACCTCGAAGAACTCGCGCAGCTTCTCGCGGGTGTCCGAGCGGCCGTAGCCGTCGGTGCCGAGCACCGTGTAGGCGCCCTTGAGCCAGGGCCGAATCTGTTCGCCCCAGGCCCGGATGTAGTCGCTCGAGGTGATCGTCGGCAGCGACTCGTCGAGCACCTGCGCCACCCAGGGCTCGCGTTGCGGCTTGTCCGGGTTGAGCATGTTGTAACGTTGGCAGGCGGCACCGTCGCGAGCGAGTTCGTTGAAACTGGTCACCGAGAACACGTCGGCGTCGACACCGAAGTCGGCCTTGAGCAGTTTCGCGCCCTCGATGACTTCGCGCAGGATCGTGCCCGAGCCGAGCAGCTGCACCTTGTTCGTCTCACCCTCGGCGCCGTGCAGTTTGTAGATACCGCGGATGATGCCTTCCTCACTGCCTTCGGGCATCGGTGGGTGAGCGTAGTTCTCGTTCATCACCGTGATGTAGTGGTAGACATCATCCTGGTCCTGGTACATGCGCTTGAGGCCGTGCTGGATAATCACGGCCAGCTCGTAGGCGTAGCAGGGGTCGTAGGTGACGCAGTTCGGAATCGTGCTGGCGAGCACGTGGCTGTGGCCGTCTTCGTGCTGCAGGCCCTCGCCGTTGAGTGTGGTTCGGCCGGCGGTGCCGCCGAGCATGAAACCACGCGCTCGCATGTCCCCCGCCATCCAGGCGAGGTCGCCGATGCGCTGGAAACCGAACATCGAGTAGTAGATGTAGAACGGCACCATGTTGACGCCGTGCGTGGAGTAGGCTGTCGCGGCCGCGACCCAGGAGCTCATCGCGCCGGCCTCGTTGATACCTTCCTCGAGGATCTGACCGCTCTTGTCTTCCTTGTAATACATGATCTGGTCGCGGTCTTGCGGTTCGTACAGCTGGCCGACCGAGCTGTAGATGCCGAGCTGACGGAACATGCCCTCCATGCCGAAGGTGCGCGCCTCGTCGGGCACGATCGGCACGACGTTTTTGCCGATTTGCTTGTCCTTGACCAGGGTGTTCAGGATGCGCACGAAGGCCATCGTGGTGGACATCTCGCGGTCACCCGAACCGTCGAGCAGCGCCTGGAACGCCGCGAGTTTCGGCACATCGAGGGGAGCTGCGAATTTCTTCCGTGCCGGCAGGAAGCCACCAAGGGCGCGTCGCCGCTGGTGCAGGTAGGTCATCTCCGGGCTATCGGTGTCGGGCTTGATGTATTCGAGTTGCTCGACCTGCTCGTCACTCAGCGGTATCTCGAAGCGCGTGCGCATCTTCTTGAGTGCCTCGAGCGCCATTTTCTTTTGCTGGTGCGTGGCGTTGGTGCCCTCGCCACTCTCGCCCATACCGTAGCCCTTGACAGTCTTGGCGAGAATCACAGTGGGGCGATCGTGGGTGTTCACGGCGGCGTGGTAGGCCGCGTACACCTTGTGCGGGTCGTGCCCGCCGCGGTTCAGTCGCCAGATATCGGCATCCGCGAGGGTGGACACCAGCGCCTTGGTGGCCGGGTGCTTGCCGAAGAAGTGCTCGCGCGTGTACGCACCGCCTTTCGCTTTGAAATTCTGGTACTCGCCGTCGACGGTGTCCATCATCACCTGTTGCAGGTGACCCTCGGTGTCGCGCGCGAGCAACGGGTCCCAGTACGAACCCCAGATCACCTTGATCACGTTCCAGCCCGCGCCACGAAACACGCCTTCGAGCTCCTGGATGATCTTGCCGTTGCCGCGCACCGGCCCGTCGAGCCGCTGCAAGTTGCAATTGATGACAAAATTCAGGTTGCCGAGTTTCTCCCGGCCCGCGAGCGAGATCGCGCCGAGCGACTCCGGCTCGTCCATTTCCCCGTCGCCCATGAACGCCCAGATCTGGCGGTTGCCGGTCTGGCTCAGGCCGCGGTCCTCGAGGTACTTCATGAACCGCGCCTGGTAGATCGCCGAGAGTGGCCCGAGGCCCATCGACACCGTCGGAAACTGCCAGAAATCCGGCATCAGGTAGGGGTGTGGATAGGACGAGAGTCCGTCGCCGTCGACTTCACGCCGAAACTTGTCGAGGTCGTCGCTGCTCAGGCGCCCCTCGAGGAAGGCGCGCGCGTAGATTCCCGGTGCGCTGTGGCCCTGGATGAACAGCAGGTCGCCGCCGTGGTCCTTGGTCGGAGCGTGCCAGAAGTGGTTGAAGCCGACATCGTAGAGGGTCGCGGCGGACGCGAAACTCGCGATGTGGCCGCCGAGGCCCGAGTCGTCCTGGTTGGCCCGCAGCACCATGGCGGTGGCGTTCCAGCGGATCATCGAGCGAATCCGGTGTTCGAGCTCGTGGTCGCCAGGGCTCGGGGTCTGCTGCTCGACGGGGATACTGTTGATGTACGCCGTGGTCGCCGTGTAGGGCAGGTTGGCGCCGCTGCGGCGCGCCTTGTCGATCAATTGCTCGATCAGGAAGTGCGCACGGTCGACGCCCTCGTGTTCGACCACAGCGTCGAGCGCGTCCAGCCACTCACGTGTCTCTGTGGGATCCGTGTCGGGACGCTTGCTCATGCCAACCTCTCATTCCGGTGTCGAGTGACGGCCCGCGCCCAGGCGCGTTGCCGTTGCACTGTCCCTGTGTCTCGCTGGTGCACGTCGGGACCAGTATCGCGCAAGTATAGATTGATGCGCACCCGCGCTGCAGTCACACAGGGGCGACGACATCACCGAACAGTTTGTTGCCAATGAAACCGCTTGGACACACGCGAGGGTGGTCGTCTGGTGCGCTGCCGCGGATGGCTACGGGCGGGCGTAGGCTCAGGCCGGGGCGGCCAGCACCCACCCCTTCGGGCCACGGTGAACTGACGTGATATCCACGTCTGTGACCGTGGCCGGGTCGGTTGGCGCGGGGCTGCGGCGCTCGACGCGCACGAAATTTTCGGTGTAGCCGGTTTGCACCGTGATGCCGTCGTCCGTGAGCAGACCCTGGCCCTCCCACAGCACGCGTTGGCGCGTGCCCACCATCGACATCAGCGTGCCATGCTTGAGTTGATCGGCGAGGGCGTGCAACGCCTGCGAGCGCGCGGCCTTGACCGCGCTGTCGACCGGGTCCGGGAGGCGTGCTGCCTTGGTGCCCTCGCGTTCGGAAAAGCTGAAGATGTGCATGTGGCCGAAGCCGATCCGCTCGACGGTGGCGAGCGTCTCCTGCCACTCGGCGTCGGTCTCGCCGGGAAAACCGACAATGATGTCGGTGGTCACGTTGAAGCCCGGCACCTGTGCACGGGCGTCGGCGACCATGGCTTCGAATTCCGCGGTCTTGCAACGCCGTGCCATGCGCCTGAGCACGCTGTCTGACCCACTTTGCAGCGGCAGGTGCATGTGCGGCATCAGGCGCGGGTTGTCGAACAGTCGCCAGAAACCCTGCGGCAGGTCCCAGGGCTCGACCGACGCGAAACGCAGGCGCGGCAGATCGGTATCAGCCAGAATGGCCTCGACCAGGTTGCTGAGATGGCAGTCGAGATCCGAGCCATAGCCGCCGACGTGCACGCCCGTGAGCACCGCCTCCTGAACGCCGAGCGTCGCAAGGCGGTTGATCTCATCGACCACCTCGGCGATCGGGCGGGACCGTTCTGCACCTCGGGCCGTGGTGACAATGCAGTAGGTGCAGCGGTAGCGGCAGCCGTCCTGGACCTTGATGAACGCCCGGTGCCGGTTGCGCATGAACAATGAGGGTTCGGCCGGTGCGGTGGCGATCTCCGGCATCACCGGCAGTTCGAGCTTTGCCAGTGCCGTGTCGACCAGACTGTCTTTGGCGGCGTTGTCCAGCACCAGGTCGACGCCGAGTTCGGCCGCCACGCTTGCCTCGGACAGCGTGGCGTGGCAACCGGTGACAACGAGCTTGCCGTTCGGGTTGGCGCGGTGGAGACGCCGCAGCGTCTGGCGGGATTTGCGCACAGCCTCGCGGGTCACCGCGCAGGTGTTGAGCACGGTCAGGTCAGCCGTGTCCGGTGTCGGCACGAGGGTCGCACCGCGTGCGCGAAACTGCTCCGCCCAGGTTTCCAGTTCGGCTTCGTTCAGCCGGCATCCAAGGGTGTTGAGGTGTACGTTCATGCTGGACAGTGGTGGTGTCAGCTCGGAAACCAGACCAGTTTCCGCGCCGTGCGGGTCCGCGATTCTTCCACAAAGCCGCAGCGTTGGTAGAAACGCCGGGCCGGGTTGGAGTGCAACACCGACAGGCGGATCGGTTTACAGCGTCGGCGGCCCCGCGCCTGGCACTGTTCGACCAAGCGCAAGCCGATGCCCTGGCCTTGCCAGTCGGGGTGGATGAACAGCTGCTCCAGGCGAAGTTCGCGGCTTGATTCCTCCAGCGCGAAGAAGCCGATTCGCGTGCCGTCGACCATGAGCACCCGCCAGCGGCCCTCGGCGCACCGTGCGCCGATGTGCCGCGTCATCGCGGCCGCGTTCCAGCGCCCGACGTCGCACTCGATCCAACGGCGCAGCGTGAGCTCGATGAGCTGTGCTGTGAAAAAGCGGTCGGCGGCCGTGATCGCCCGCGAGCGGACGGCGCTGGGGCGAATGGCTTCGGAGGCCTGCGGTGCGGGAACGTCGTGTAACAGCAGGGCCATGCCGCAGCCGTGTCGGTGTGGTGGACCGACAGTGTAACAGTGACCGTGTCGGGCCAACGCTCCGCCGGCGTCTGTAGCCGTTTATGAAACTTGACTACACATTTTTGGTCTTACTAGTATCTTCCGGGGAAATACTGTAGCTGTACTACATCATTGGAAGGACTGCCATGACACGAGTTGCTATCAACGGATTCGGGCGTATCGGCCGGCTCACGCTCAGAGCCTGGATCGAATCAGGCCGCGACGACCTCGACGTGGTTGCCGTCAACGACCTGATGCCGGTTGACACCATGGCGCACTTGTTCGCCTACGACTCCAGTCACGGACGCTTTGACGGCGAGGTGGTCGCGGGTTCGGACAGCCTGACCGTGGCGGGCCGCCGCATCGCCGTCTACCAGCAGCCGGCGCCGGAAAAACTGCCGTGGGGTGACCTTGGGGTCGACACCGTGCTCGAGTGCACGGGGCGGTTTGCCACGCGCGAGGCGGCGGCGCGCCACCTCGATGCCGGCGCCGAGCGCGTGTTGGTGTCGGCGCCGGCTAAGGGCGCCGAAAAGACGGTGGTGTTCGGGGTCAACCACAACGCCATGTCGGCTGACGACAGGGTGGTGTCGAACGCCTCCTGCACGACCAACTGCGTCTCGCCCGTGGCGGCGGCCTTGCACGGTGCGTTGGGTATCGAGCGTGGGTCGGTGACCACGGTACACGCCTACACCGGCGACCAATCGCTGGTGGACGCACCGCACAAGGACCTGCGGCGAGCGCGTGCAGCGGGGGTTGCGATCGTCCCGACGGCCACCGGTGCGGCCCGCGCCGTCGGCGACGTGCTGCCGGCGCTTGCGGGCAAGCTCGACGGCCAGGCGTTGCGTGTGCCGACCCTGAACGTGTCACTGGTCGAGCTGACTGTGTCCGTCGGCACCGACACCACGGTCGAGGAGGTCAATGCGGTGCTGGAGCGGGCAGCCGACGGGCACGTGATGGGCATCAGCAAAGCCCCGCTGGTGTCGTTGGACTTCAACCACCGGAGCGAGTCGTCGATCGTGGACACCGCGTTGACGCGGGTGGTGGACAAACGGTTGGTCAGTGTCAGCGCCTGGTACGACAACGAGTGGGGTTTCGCCAACCGGCTGCTGGACACCAGCGTGCACTGGAGTCTGGTGTCAGCCGACGCCGAAGCTGTGGCCTGAAGCCTGACTCGGCTGGCCGCCGGCTCAGGACTGCAAACGGACGCCTGCGGGCGTCCGTTTGCGTTTGGTGACCGGTGGGCCCGGGCAGGGCCCGGGAATGGCAGCCAATACGTGCAAAAGTAATTAACATAAATAACGCATCACGTATTACACATAAATTTCGCACTACGCCACAGTGTCGCGGTTGGCATGTTGGCTGGCGTCCGCCTGGATGGTGTGCCCCAGGGGGCGGCTGGCGTAGTTCGCCTGCGTTACCATCACACGCCCAGAGTGTCGGAGGCTGGAAGGTGCAGTCGAGCAGAATGATCACGGCGGTGGAGGCCCACGCGGAAGGGGAAGGCGGTCGGGTGATCACCGGCGGTGTACCGCACCTCCCCGGCGCCACCGTGTTCGAGAAGAGGCAGTTCTTCGAGGCACACCACGACACCCTCCGAACGTTGATGCTGCAGGAGCCGCGGGGCAACCCGGCGCTGTGTTGCAATGCGCTGGTGCCGCCGTGCCACCCTCGGGCCGACGCGGGTTTCATCATCATGGAGCAGACCGAGTACCCGCCGATGTCCGGCAGTAACACCATGTGCGTGGTGACGACGCTGCTCGAGACCGGCATCCTGCCCATGGCCGAACCGACGACCGACCTGGTGCTCGAAGCACCGGCCGGGCTGATCGAGGTCCGCGCCCACTGTGAACGCGGGAAGGTCACACGAGTGAGTTTTCTCAATGTGCCGGCCTTCGCGGTGCACCTGGATGTGCCGCTCGAGGTGCCGGACCTTGGCACGGTGACCGTCGACATCGCCTGGGGCGGCATGTTCTTCGTAATCGCCTCTGCGGCCCAATTCGACCTCGACCCGGTGGCCGAGAACGGCAGCGACACCGTGCGCCTCGGCGAGGCCTTGCGACGTGCGGCGGCCGACCAGTACCCCGTTGTCCACCCGGAGAACCCGGCGATCCAGGTCCCGACAATCTCGCAATTGACAGCGCCACCGCTGGCCGGCGACACCGACGGTCGCGGGGCCGTCGTGCTGTCCACAGGCGGGGCGCGCGGTCGGCAGGGCGGTTTGACCGGCGCGCTTGACCGCTCGCCCTGCGGCACCGGCACCTGCGCGAAACTGGCGGTGTTGCACGCCAAGGGGCTGATCGACGTCGGCGTCGACTACGTCAACGCCGGGCCGCTGGGTACCCGTTTCACCGGGCGCATCGAATCGCTTACCCGGGTCGGTCCGCACCCGGCGATCGTGCCGCGGCTGTCTGGCACGGCGTGGATATCGGGTGTGTCGCAGTACCTGCTCGACCCGACCGACCCCTTTCCGTCCGGCTTCACCGTCGGCGACATCTGGGCCTGAGCGCGCGCGCAGTCAGAATGGGGCGCTGCGCGGCGTCCGCGGGTAAGGTATGGCGTCGCGGACGTTGGACAGGCCTGTTGCGTAGACCACAAGACGCTCGAATCCGAGGCCGAAACCCGCGTGCGGCACACTGCCGTAGCGGCGCAGGTCGCGGTACCAATCCAGGTGCGTCTTGTCGACACCGATCGCATCCATGCGCGCGTCGAGCACGTCGAGCCGTTCTTCCCGCTGCGAGCCCCCGATGATCTCGCCGATGCCGGGGGCGAGCAGGTCCATGGCGGCAACGGTCCTGTCGTCGTCGTTCAACCGCATGTAGAAGGCCTTGATGTCCTTCGGGTAGTCTTGCACGACGACGGGGCCTTTCACGTGTTGCTCGCACAGCCAGCGCTCGTGTTCGCTGGCGAGGTCGATACCCCAGCTGACCGGGAACTCGAAAGACTCGCCGGAGTTTTGCAGGATTGACACCGCTTCCGTGTAGCCCATGCGCGTGACCGGGGTATCGACGAAATGCCGCAGCCGCGCGAGGCAGGTCTTGTCCACACGCTGGTTGAAGAAGGCGAGGTCGTCCTCGCGCTCGTCGAGCAGCACGCCGATGGCGTGCTTGACCAGGTCGTCGGCCAACGCCGCGAGGTCGTCGAGGTCGGCGAAGGCGATTTCCGGTTCGATCATCCAGAACTCCGCCAGGTGCCGACTGGTGTTGGAGTTCTCGGCCCGGAAGGTCGGCCCGAAGGTGTAGACCTTGTCGAGTGCGAGGCAGTAGGCCTCGACGTTCAGTTGGCCCGAGACCGTGAGGTAGGCATCGCGCCCGAAGAAATCCTTGCTGGTGTCGACCGCGCCGCTCTCCGTGCGCGGCAGGTTGGCGAGGTCCAGCGAGCTCACCCGGAACATCTCGCCCGCGCCCTCGGCGTCGCCTGTGGTGATGATCGGCGTGTGCACCCAAAGGAAGCCGTTGTCGGCGAAGTAGCGGTGGATCGCCTGGGCGAGGGTGTGGCGCACCCGGGCGACGGCGCCGAAGGTGTTGGTGCGCGGCCGCAGGTGGGCGACCTCGCGCAGGTACTCCATGCTGTGCGCTTTGGGCTGAACCGGGTAGGTGTCCGGGTTGTCCACCCAGCCCACCACCTCGACCGCGCTGGCATTCAGTTCGATTGACTGACCCTTGCCCTCGCTCTGCACGACTTCCCCGGTGGCGATCACACTGCAGCCGCTGGTCACGCGGCTGATGTCGCTCGCGTAGTTGGACAACTCGGCGCGCGCCACGACCTGGAATGCATCGAAGCAGGAGCCGTCGTGTACCTGAATGAACGACAGGCCGGCCTTGGAATCACGCCGCGTGCGCACCCAGCCGCGCACGGTGACGACGTGACCGACGTCGGTTGAACTCAGGTCTGCGATGCGGCGCACGGGTGCTGTCATGGTGTCGATTTCCTCGTGGATCGCGTCATTGTAGGCGACCGTGCGATCAACCCGGAACGACACCGGCGGCATCGGTGCAAATGTGGGTCACGCGCCGGTCTTGCCCGCCGCACCCACTGGGTCTCGGTATACTGCCGAGCGACTCAGCAGGTGGACTGACCGTGGCCCTCAAATCGACCGTGCACAAGTTTCGTGTGTCGCTGAACGACCTCAACCGCGGACTCTACGAGTCGCCTGAGTTGACCGTTGCCCTGCACCCGTCGGAGACCGTCGAGCGCATGGTGGTGCGCGTGCTGGCGTGGTGCCTCAACGCCCAACCTGGCCTTGCGTTCTGCAAGGGCCTCTCCGACGTCGACGAACCGGACCTCTGGGTGCGGGCGCTCGACGACTCCGTGACGCTCTGGATCGAGGCGGGCGAGCCCTCGGCAGACCGTGTCAAGCGGGCGAGCCGGCTCGCCGGCGCCGTGCACGTCTACAGCTTCAATGCCAAGGCAGCCACCTGGTGGCAAGCCGAACAGCGTGCGTTCGAGCGGCTGAACTGCAGCGTGTTCGGTTTTGCGTGGGACGCGGTGGCGTCGCTCGCAGCCTGCGTTGAACGGACCAACGATTGGTCTGTCACAGTCAGCGAGCAGTCGATTTTCGTCTCGACCGCGCAAGGTGACACCGCTTTGGACGTCGTTCAGCTGGCATGACCGAGACCCCTGTAGCCCAGGACACCGACACCCGGCACCCCGTCGGCGCAACGGCGAGACCACTCGACGGCGTGCGCGTGCTCGAACTCGGCCAGCTCATTGCCGGCCCGTTCTGTGCGAGTGTGCTCGGGTGGTTCGGCGCCGAGGTCATCAAGGTCGAACCGCCCGGGTCGGGCGACCCGCTGCGCAACTGGCGGGAGCTGGACGAGACCGGAACCTCCTGGTGGTGGTACAGCCTGGCGCGCAACAAACGCTCGGTCGCGATCGATCTGCGCACCGACGCGGGCCGCTCGCTGGTCGGTGAACTGATCGAAACCGTGGACGTCGTGGTCGAGAATTTTCGGCCCGGCACCCTCGAGAAATGGGGTATCGGCCCCGATCGCTACCGCGACACCCACCCCCACATCGTCTTCACCCGTGTGTCCGGGTACGGTCAGGACGGGCCCTACGCGTCGCGGCCTGGCTTTGCGTCGGCCTGCGAGGCGATGGGGGGCATGCGGTACGTCAACGGGCACCCCGGTGCGGCCCCGGTGCGCGCCAACCTCAGCATGGGCGACACGCTCGCGGGCCTGCACGCCGTGATCGGCACCCTGCTGGCCTTGCTGCAGCGCGCCCGCCCGGGCGGGCGCGGGCAGGTTGTCGACGCCTCCATCCTCGAGTCGGCCTGGAACATGCTCGAAGGGGTGGTACCGGAGTTCAGCGGTGCCGGGGTGGTGCGCGAGCCGAGCGGCACCACCGTGACCGGGATCGTGCCCACCAACACCTACCGCTGCGCCGACGGTGCGTTCATCGTCATCGGCGGGAACAACAACAGCATCTACAAACGCCTCATGCACACCGCCGAGCGAGATGACCTCGCCGAACACCCCGAGATGCAGGACAACGCTGGCCGCGTGCAACACCAGCGCGCAATCGACGCGGCGATACAGGCCTGGACATCGACTCTCGACAGCGGCGACGCGCTCGACGCACTGCGCACGGCCGAGGTGCCGAGTGCGCCGATCTACGCGGTATCCGACATGGCCGGCGACGCGCACTTTCGCGCGCGCGGGTTGTTCGAGGCGCTGCCCTTGCCGAATCACCCCGGCTTCGAGGTGCCGGCGCTGCACCCGCGACTCGCGGACACGCCAGGGCAAACGCACACCCCGGGGCCGGCGCTCGGCGCCGACACCGAGGCTGTGCTGTCCGCCGTGCCCGGCATGACCGCTGACCGCCTCGCGGACTTGCGCGACGACGGGGTGATCGCATGAACGGCGAACGCCGTCGCATCGCACTGGCGGTCACCGGGGCCTCGGGCGTGCAGTACAGCTTCCGGCTGTTGCAGTGCCTGCTGGCGGCCGACATCCGGGTGCACCTGATGGTGTCCAAGCCTGCCCAGATCGTGATCGGCATGGACACCGATATCCGTCTGCCCTCGCGTGCCGCCGAGATGCGCGCGGTGTTGCTCGAGCTCTACGGGGGCGACGCCGGGGAACTCGATGTCTACGGGCAGGACCAGTGGACTGCGCCGGTCGCGAGCGGCTCGGGCGCGCCCCACGCGATGGTCGTGTGTCCGTGCACCACCGGCAGCCTGGCCGCCTTCGCGGCCGGCACCTGCAACAACCTGATCGAGCGCGCGGTCGATGTTGTGTTGAAGGAAGGGCGAAAACTGATTGTCATGCCCCGTGAGATGCCTTTCAACGCCATCCACCTCGAGAACATGCTGCGCCTGAACCGGGCCGGCGCGGTCATCATGCCGCCGAACCCGGCCTTTTATAACCGCCCGACCACCCTCGACGAGATGATCGACTTCGTTGTCGCGCGGGTGCTCGACCAACTCGACGTGCCGCAAACGCTGGCGCCGCGCTGGGGACTGGACGATGGAGACTGAGATCCACCACGAGGTGCCGCTTTTCATGCTCGGCACCGTGCTCTTCCCGGACGGCGACCTGCCGCTGCGGGTGTTCGAACCGCGCTACACCGACATGGTCGCCAACGCGATGCGCAGCGGAAACCGCTTCGCCATCGCCGCCATTGCCGAGGGGCAGGAAGTCGGCGAGGCGGCGGTGCCGAGCAGTGTGGTCACCGAGGTCGATATCGTCGATTTCGAGCCGGGCGATGCCGGTTCACTGCGCATCGTGGTGCGTGGCTTGCGCAAGTTGCGTGTCGAGCACAGCCGGGTGCAGGCGGACAAGCTCGTGCTCGGCACCGTCAGTGCGTTGCCGGCCGAGCCCGAAGTCGGCGTACCGGCGGCCCACGCCGACACCGTGGCGCTGCTGCGCGCGGTGCTCGAGAAAACCCAGGAGTGGCCGACCGGCCCACACGCCTGGCGTGATGACGCGGCCTGGATCGGTGGGCGCCTGGTCGAGCGCTTGCCGATCGACCTCGCCGGCAAACAGCAGCTGCTCGAGATGAGCGACCCGCTGGCGCGCCTCGGTGTGCTCGCCGAGGTCACCGCGTTGATGCAAGCCTGACGCGGGTTCAGAGCGTCTTGATCAGCACCTTGCTGTTGCGACTCGGGCTGTAGCGGGCCTGCACGGTCGGGGGCAGCTGGTCGGTTTCGCCCGGCTGGAAACCGCGCTCCAGAAACCAGTCCGCCGTCTGCGTGGTCAACACGAACAACGCGTTCAACCCCCGGTTGCGGGCCGCGGTCTCGCAATAGGTCAGCAGCTTCGCGGCCCGGCCGCCGTTGCGGTAGTCGGGGTGCGTGGCCAGGCAGCAGAACTCGCCGAGTCCGCAGGCGTGCGGCAGCAGCGCGGCACAGGCCACCAGCAAACCGTCGCGCTCGACCACTGCAAAGTGACCGATATCCAGCTCGAACTGTTCAACCGCCCGTGCCACCAGGCTGCCGTCCGACACCAGCGGTGCCGTCAAGGCCACCAGGCCCGCCACGTCGTCCGCCGCGGCGGCGCGCAAGCCTTCGTAGTTGTCAGCCGAGACCATCGCACCGGCGCCGTCGCGGGTGAGCAGCTCGGTCGGCAACGCACCGTCGCGGTCGGCGTCCAGCAGGTAGGCACGCGTGACCCCGCGCCGGCACGCGGTGGCGGCGCTGCGCAACGCGAGCGCGCTGGCCGCGTCGCCGTGGCCCTCGCACCAGCGGTCGGCAGTGGCCGGTGTCAGGTCGCGCTGGCCGGCATCGAGCACCGGTTGCACCACGCTGTGGCGCGCGAGGAAGATCAATTTGTCGGCGCGCAGCGCGATCGCAATCTCGGTGGCAAGCTCCTCATGGCGCAGGTTGTAGAGCTCGCCGCTCGGCGCCCAGCCGACCGGTGATTGCAGCACCAGTGCGCCACCGTCGAGCTGCGCGCGCAGGTGCGTGGTGTCGACACGTCGCACGACGCCGGTGCATCCGTGGTCGACGCCGTCGTGGATGCCGTAGGGTCGTGCGGTGACGGCGTTGCAGGTTGCGACCTGCACGCGTTTGCCGTCGAACGGCGACGCCAGGGCGCTGGCTGACAAGCGGGCCTCAATGCTCAAGCGCTCGCTGCCGGCCACCGACTGGACACAGGGCATGTCGTGCGCGGGCGTGATGCGGATGCCCTTGTGGAAGTGCGATGGACTGTTGGTGGCCGCCAGTGCGCGGTCGAGTGGGTCACGGATACCGTGCACGAGCACGATGCGTGCGCCGAGCGAAGCGAGTCGGGTACAGTCGCCGAGCAGTGCGCGGTTGGCCTCGTCGCTGTCGCCCGGCGTCCAGGCCAGCACGAACGTCGCCCCGCGCAGCGCCTGAAGGTAGGGGGCGGCTTCACGGAACCAGTTGAGGTTGGCGGCGTCTGTGGCGTCAGGCGGCACGGTGTGGCGTCCAGTTTCAGTGGCAGTACGGGAATTGCATGCGCTGTACCAGCACCCTGCCGATCGAACAGTATAACCGGGCTGCAGCTGACGGCGATTGCCGTGGTGTGGCCACCAACCAGGAGCCGCCGCGTGCGCCGTTTGAGCTTTGTCCCCCTGTTGTGTCTGTGTGTACTCGCGTTTCCGCACGCAACGCGTGCCGACAGCGCCGCGCGTTGGTCCGACACCGTGAGCCAGGTTGCGGATTCTGTCGTCTCGATCTCGCTCTCTCGGCAACGCGCCTTCGACGATGACGCCCAGGGCGGCACCTCGGCGACCGGGTTCGTCGTCGACGCCGAGCGCGGCATCCTGTTGACCAACCGCCACGTGATCGGCGCGGGTCCGGTGCGCGCCTTTGCGACCTTCCAGAACATGGAGGAAGTCGAACTGGTGCCGCTCTACCGCGACCCGGTGCACGACTACGGCTTCTTTCGTTACGATCCGGCGGCCTTGCAGTACAACACGCCCCGCAGCCTTGCGTTGCGGCCCGAGGGGGCCCGCCGGGGCCTGGACATCCGCGTGATCGGTTCCGACGGCGGTGAGCAGCTCTCGATCCTCGCCGGCACCATCGCACGGCTCGATCGGGCGGCGCCGCGCTACGGCCGGTACGGTTTCAGCGACTTCAACACCTTCTACTACCAGGCGGCGTCCGGCACCTCGGGTGGCTCGAGCGGCTCGCCGGTGGTCGACATCGACGGCAACGTGGTGGCCTTGAACGCGGGCGCCAATTCGAACACCGCGAGCAGTTTCTTTCTGCCGCTGTGGCGGATCCGCGAGGCGCTCAACCGACTTCAGGCCGACCTCGACGTGCCCCGCGGCGGGCTGCAGACGGTGTTTCGGCACGAGGCCTTCCGCACCGTGGCGCGCCTCGGCGTGCCCACCGCCGAGGCAGCGCGCGCGCGCGAGGCCAGCGATGACAACACCGGCATGTTGGTGGTCGAGCAGGTCTTCCCCGACGGCGTCGCCGACGGGGCGCTGGTCGCCGGAGACGTGCTGGTCGAGATCGCCGGGCAACCGATCTACCGGTTTGCGAGCCTCGACCAGGCCCTTGACGACACCGTCGGCGAACAGGTGTCGGTGACGGTCTACCGCCAGGGTGAACGCATCGAATCGCGCATCGCCGTCGCAGATCTGCACGCCGCAATCCCGGACCGGCTCGTGGAATTCGGCGGTGCGGTGCTGCATGACATGACCCTGCACCAGGCGCGGACGATGAACCTGCCGCGCCGCGGCGTGGCGCTGGTGGCCACGCGCTTCATGTTCCAGCGCTCGAACATGCCGGTGGGCGCGGTGATCACCCACGTCAACGAGAAGCCGATCGCCACCGTCGACGACCTCATCCCGATGCTCGGCGCAGCGCGCGACGGCGAACGCTGGATCGTGCGGTTTGTCGTGCCGCGGCGCGAGTACACCAGCGAGCTGACCACGGTCACCGTCGACCGCGAGTGGCACCGTGAGTCGGTGTGCGAGCGTCGGGACGGCGAGCGCGACTGGGCCTGCCAGCCGATCCCGGCGTCCAAGGGCGACGCGGTCGACGTGGTGGGGAACGCAGACCCGGTGCCCTTCGACGACCCGTTGCTGGCGCAGTTCGGCAACCTGCTCGTGCGGGTGGACTTCGATTCACCGCACCTGATCTCCAATGCCTACGCCAGCAACTTCCGCGGCACCGGGCTGATCGTGTCGCCAGAGGAAGGCCTGGTGCTGATTGACCGTAACACCGTCACGGTCTCGCTCGGCGAGGCCTGGGTCACGGTCTTCGGCAGCATCCGCGTGCCGGCCGAGGTCGTCTACCTGCACCCGGTGCACAATGTGGCCTTGCTGCGGGTCGACCCGGCGCGCCTGCCGATGGACCGCCTGGCCGCACCGCAGCTCAGTGCCGAGCCTGCAATCAACGGGGCGGCGTCGCAGTTCATCGGTTTCGGCCTCGGCGGCGAGGTCATCTCGCGCGGTGTCGGCACGCCGACCGAGCGCACGCTGGTCTTCAACCGCTCGAGCCTGCCGCGTTTCACCCAGACCGTGTTCGACGGCTACGACTTGCAAAACCCGCCGCCGAGCCTCGGTGGCGTGCTGGTCACGCCGGACGCCGTGGTGCACGCCTTCTGGACCAGCTTTGCCTTTCAGGAGGGCCGTGAGGTGGCCGAGGGCGAGTGGGGCTTTCCCGCGGACCTGGTGCTGGAGACCCTCGAGAACTACCGCAACGGTGACCCCTACTACGCGATTGACGTCGACTGGCGCTACCTGCCGCTCAGTGACGCCCGCGAACTCGGCCTGAGCGACGCCCAGCTCGGCGACCTCGCACGGCTGAATCCGCGCTTCCCGCGCGCCCTGTACGTGCGCCAGGTCTACAACGGCGACACACCCTCACCGCTGCAGGTGGGCGATGTGCTGTTGTCGGTTGACGGGCGGGCGGTTAACACCTTGCGCGCGCTCGAGCGCGCCAGCCAGCGCGAGCGCGTGGATCTGCGCGTGGTGCGGGCCGGTGTCGAAATGACGCTGACGTACACGCCCACACCGCTCGACGGCACCGGGGCCACGCACCGGGTGAGCTGGAACGGACTCTCGGTGCAGAACCCTTCGCGCGAAGTGCGTGCGCGCACGGTCGGTCGCGCCGATGGCGTCTATGTCAGTCACGTCGAGAGCGGATCGCCGCCGCTCGCGGAGGGCCTGTACCGCAACCGCTTCATCACCGCGATCAACAACCAGCCGATCCACACATTGGCCGACTTCAAGGCGATTCTGGCGGACGTCGAGGCGGGCGACACGGTGCGTTTCTCCTTCCGTGGCCTGAACGGCCGGCGTGGCCTGGTCGCCATGGTCAGCGACCCGGGGTTCTGGCCGCGCTACGAACTGCAGCGTGACGACACCGGTCGGTGGCGTCGGCACAGCTGGTAGACTGATCGTTTCCGTGTCGCCACAGAGCCCACCGCCCGTGACCTCGCAGCCGTCTCCGTTCGAGCACGACACCGACGTGGTGGTCGTCGGCGCCGGCATGGTCGGCGCGACCTGCGCCACCGCGCTGTTGCAGGCGGGGTTCTCCTGCGTGCTGGTCGAGCGCACACCGCCCGTGCCCATGGACCTCACCGTGCCGCCCGGTATCCGCGTCAGTGCGCTGAACCGCGCGAGCGAGCGGGTGCTGCGGCATATCGGCGCCTGGGACCACATCGCAACCCACCGCGCGGCGCCGTTTCGGCGCATGGCGGTCTGGGAAGACGACGACGGCGCAGAGACCGTGTTCGACGCGGCCGAAGTCGCCGAGCCCCACCTCGGCCACATCGTTGAAAACAACCTGATTCAAGAGGCGGCACTGGCGGCCTACGACCGCGCGGGCGGGGTCTTGCTGTGCCCGGCAGCGGTCGCGCGCTTCGACCGCGACGGGTCTTACACGCACGTCACGCTCGACGACGGCACGCGCGTGCGCACCCGGGTGCTGGTGGCGGCGGACGGGGCCCGATCGACGCTGCGCGGGCTCGCGGGCATCGACGCGCCCGGCGCGACCTACGATCAGCACGCGCTGGTCGCCACCGTGGCGACCACGCTGGGCCAACAGGACATCACCTGGCAGCGCTTTCAGCCGAGCGGTCCCGAGGCCATGCTGCCGCTGACCGGCAACCGCGCATCCCTGGTGTGGTACCACAGCCCGGCGCGCGTGGCCGAGTTGCGGGCGCTGGACGAGGCGGACTTCATTGACGTGTTGCTCGACACCTTTCCGGCGCGGCTGGGCGGTGTCGAGGCGGTCATCGAGCGCAGCAGTTTCCCGCTCACTCGGGCGCACGCCGAGCGCTACGTGCAGGCCGGGTTCGCGCTCATCGGCGACGCGGCGCACAGCGTGCACCCGCTCGCTGGTCAGGGCGTGAACCTCGGTTTCATGGACGCCGCGGCGCTGGTCGACGTGCTCGTCGACGCGCGGGCGCAGCACCGCGACATCGGCGCCGAGCGGGTGTTGCGGCGCTACCAGCGCTGGCGGCGCGGTGAGAACACGTTGATGTCGGAGGTGTTGCACGGCTTTCAGCGTGGCTTCGAGAGCCGTGCACCCGGTGTGGTGCTGGCCCGTCGGCTGTTGCTGAGCTCGGGCGCCCGGGTGCACCCGGCGCGCCACCTCGCGTGCCGCTACGCGATGGGGCTGGCCGGCGACCTGCCAACGCGTGCCCGCGCCGACGACCGCACGCCCGCAAGCGCCTAGCGGCCCGTTCGGGTCGCCGCGCTCAGGCCTGCGACTGCGCGGCGAGCAGGGTGCGCAGGCGAATCAGGCCGGCAGTCGAGCCGTCGACCCCGTCCGGCGCGGACTCACCCGTGACCATGGGCAGGCGGGCGTTGGCCAAGGCCTTGCCCAGCTCCACGCCCCACTGGTCGTAGGAGTTGATACCCCAGATGCACCCCTCGACGAACACGCGGTGCTCGTACAGCGCGATCAGCATGCCGAGGTGGTGTGGATCGAGCTGCGGGTACATCAGCGTGGTTGACGGCCGGTTGCCGGCAAACACGCGGTGGGGGGCGAGCGTGGCGATGGCCTCGGCATCGAGCCCGGCGCGCTGCAATTCCGCAGTGACCTCGTCCAGGCCACGGCCGCGCATCAAGGCCTCGGACTGGGCGAAACAGTTGGCCACCAGCAGGGCGTGGTGGTGCTGCAGGTCGGCCTCGTGGCCGCGCGCCGCGACCAGGAACTCCGCCGGGATCACTGTCGTGCCCTGGTGGATCAGCTGGTAGAAGGCGTGCTGGCCGTTGGTGCCGGGTTCTCCCCAGACAATCGGCCCGGTGTCGCGGCTCAGCGCCTCGCCCGCGAGCGAAACGGACTTGCCGTTGGACTCCATGTCGAGCTGTTGCAGGTAGGCCGTGAAGCGCGCGAGGCGCTGGTCGTAGGGCAGCACCGCCCGGCTCGCGTGGCCCTCGACATTGCGGTTCCAGACGCCGACCAGGGCGAGCCAGACCGGCAGGTTCTCGGCCAGTGGCGCGGTGCGAAAGTGCGTGTCGAGCGTGTGGGCACCCTGCAGAAAGTCGCGAAAGGCCGCCTCGCCGATCGCGAGCATGACCGGCAGGCCGATCGCCGACCAGACCGAGTAGCGGCCGCCAACCCAGTCCCAGAAGCCGAACACCCGCTCGGACTGGATACCGAATGCGGCGACCTTGTCGAGCGCGGTCGACACGGCGGCGAAGTGGGCGCCTACCGCGTCCTCGCCGAGCGCGTCGGCAATCCAGCGGCGGGCCGACGCCGCGTTGGTCATGGTCTCGATCGTCGTGAAGGTCTTCGAGGCGACGATCACCAGGGTGGTCGCCGGGTCGAGTCCGGCGAGCGTGTCGTGCAGGTGGGCGCCGTCGACGTTCGACACGTAGTGCGTGCGTGGACCGTCGTGCCAGGGCGCGAGCGCCGCGGTCACCATCGCGGGCCCGAGGTCCGAGCCACCGATGCCGATGTTGACCACGTCGGTGATGGCGGCCCCCGTTGCGCCGCGCGCTGTGCCGTCGCGCACGGCGGCGCTGAACGCGGCCATCGCGTCCAGCACGGCGTGCACCGACGCCACGGCATCGCGCGGTACGGCGGAGTCCGACCCGCCCACCGGTTCGCGCAGCGCGACGTGCAGCACCGCGCGGTTTTCAGTGCTGTTGATCGGGTCCCCGCGAAACAGCGCATCGCGCCGTTCGGTGACGCCGCGCTCGACCGCCAGAGCGAGCAGCGCGGACCAGGCGTCGGTGTCGATCCGGTTCTTCGAGATGTCCAGCAGCAGGCCGTCGAGGCGCTGCGAGAAGCGGTCGAATCGGGTGGCATCGGCCTCGAACAGTGCACTCAGGGTGGTGCGTCGGAGGCGCTCACCGTGGGCGGCGAGGGGGTGCCAGGCGTTCTGCGTCATAGGGGTGTGTCCGGTGTGATGGGCAATGTCGCTGTGGTCGCAGTGGGGTCTGCCGGAAGCTCAGGGCACCTCGACGCCCGCTTGGGCGAGCAGTGCCACCAACCGCATTAAAGGTAGGCCAATCAGCGCCGTCGGGTCCCGGCCCTCGAAGCGTTCGAACAGCGCAATGCCGAGGCCCTCGGATTTGAAACTGCCGGCGCAGTCGAAGGGCTTCTCTTTCCAAAGGTAGCGCTCGATCTGGCGGGCATCGAGCGGGCGAAAGACCACCGCGAACGGCTCCACCACCGTCTGGTGGTCACCGCTGCGCGCGTCAAGCAGGCAGAGCCCGGTGTGGAAGGTCACGCGCCGGCCTGACAGGCTCTGCAGCTGCTGCGTCGCGCGTTCGAAATTGCCGGGCTTGCCGAGGAGGTTGCCGTCGCACTCGGCGATCTGGTCGGAGCCGATGATCAGCGCGTCAGCGTGCTCGGCGGCGACGCTGGCGGCCTTGGTGCTGGCGAGCCGGTGGACGAGTTCCGCCGCGCTTTCGTCGGGCAGCGGGCGCTCGTCACAGTGCGGTGCCGCAGTGCGAAAGGGCAGCGCGAGCCGGCCGAGCAGGTCTGCGCGGTAGCGCGAGGTGGAGGCGAGGTAGAGCGGGGCGGCGGTGTTCACACGGAGCGGTTCCAGGGCGGATTTCGGAGCGGGCGGTCGACGCCAGCGACGCGCAGAGCCGGGTTTTGACTTGCTTCGGCCATGACAGTAAACTTGACCGGTTATATGACTCAGTCTATCCCAGACAGCTTCAACGTCGCGGCCCTCGCGCGCGCGCGGGCGTCCTTCGAGGGCGTGGTGTCGACCGACAGGGTACCGCGCTTTGAGGCGCTGCTGGACGACGGGCCTGCGGACGTGCAGGTCGCCTTGCGGTTTGCGTTCTCGCCGCTCGGCCCCGCCCAGGTGACGGGGCACTTGAGCGCGACCGTGCCGCAAAGCTGTCAGCGTTGCCTGCAGCCGACGTCGGTCGAGGTGCAGCAGGGGTTCCGCTTTGCGTTGCTCGAGAGCGAGGCCGAGGCGAACAAATTGCCGGACGACGCCGACTGGTTGCGGATGGACGAAAACGGGCGTGTCGATCTCCCGCAACTGATCGAAGACGAATTGATACTGAGCTTGCCGCAGTACCCGGCGCACCCGGAAGGCGCGTGCGAGGGTGACATCGCCGCCGTGCTGGACGGTTTGGCGGGTGACGGCAAGGACGAGCAGACGCGCCGACCGTTCAGCGGCCTCGACGCGTTGCTCAAGGCAAACACGCCGCCGGGTGAGTGACCCGACGGCACACCTAAACAGGAGCTTGATGTCTCATGGCAGTTCAACAGAATCGCAAGTCCCGCTCTCGCCGCGGCATGCGCCGGGCGCACGACAGCCTCGGTGGACCGACGCTGTCGGTCGACGCCACCACCGGCGAAACCCACCTGCGTCACCACGTGACGGCGGAAGGCTACTACCGCGGCAAGCAGGTCATCGACAGCGCTGAAGACGTCGAGGACGACGACGACGAGTGAGCCCCGCTCACCGTACAGCGATCGACGAATTGGCGCGCGGGGCGTGATCAACACGCGACCCCAGCGCGCGACACGGCCACTGCTATGCTTGTCAGCCAGTGCGACCGATTCAACGGCGCCCCACGTGGGCGCCGTTCCCGTGTGAGAGAGGCGTGGATACAGATTCCCGGCTGGTCATAGATGCCATGGGCGGTGACGGCGGTGTCAACGTCGTCGCCGAGGCCGCCGTGGCCGCGCTCGATCGCCACCCGCGACTCCAGCTCTGCCTCACCGGTGACCGCGACGCGGTGACCCGGGCGCTCGGCGCGCAGGCGTCGCACGGCCGCGTGCGCATCGTCCACACCACCCAGACCGTGGCCATGGATGAAGCGCCTGCGCTGGCGCTGCGCGGCAAGAAAGACTCCTCCATGCGCGTCGCCTTGAACCAGGTCAAGGACGGTGAGGCGGACGCTTGCGTCAGCGCCGGCAACACCGGCGCACTGATGGCCACCGCGCGGTTCGTGCTCAAGACCCTGCCCGGCATCGATCGACCGGCGCTCTGCACGAGCCTGCCGGCGGCTGGCGGCCACACTCACATGCTCGACCTCGGCGCCAACCTCGGCTTCGACGCCGACAACCTGTTTCAGCTCGCGGTCATGGGCGCCGAGCTGGTGTCGGCCGTCGACGCCATCGATGCGCCACGTGTCGGCCTGCTCAACGTCGGTTCCGAGGAGCTCAAGGGCCTGGAGGCCGTGCGCGAAGCGGGCCGCATGCTCGCGGCAAGCGACCTCAACTACATTGGATTCGTAGAGGGCAACGACATCTTCAGCGAGCGCGTGGACGTCATCGTCTGTGACGGGTTCACCGGCAACGTCGCGCTGAAGACCGCCGAGGGCGCGGCGCGGTTTGTCGTCTCGACCGTCAAGCGGGTGTTCGGCAGCAGCTGGTACGGCCGGTTGGCGGGCGCGGTGGCGCTGCCGCTGCTGCGTGCCGTGTCGCGTGAGATCGACCCGGACCGGCACAACGGCGCTAGCCTGCTCGGGATTAATGGTATCGTGATCAAGAGCCACGGCGGTGCCAACGCACGCGCGTTTGGTCGCGCGATTGACCTCGCCGTGCTCGAGGCGGCGAACAAGGTGCCGGACAAAATTCACCAGCGACTGGCCGTGCGTCAGCAGGCGAGAACAGGCACAGCATGATCAACGCGCGGATCTGCGGTACGGGCAGCTATTTGCCGGAGCGGGTGCTCAGCAACGACGAGCTCGCGACGCGTGTCGACACTTCCGACGAGTGGATCCGCGAGCGCTCCGGCATTGCGCAGCGGCACATTGCGGCCGACGACGAGACCACCCTCGACCTCGCCGAACACGCGAGCCGTGCGGCACTCGAGGCGGCGGGGCGACGGGCCGAAGACATCGACCTCATCGTCCTCGCCACGACCACGCCCGACCAGATTTTCCCGAGCACCGCGTGCCTGTTGCAACACCGGCTCGGCAACGTCGGCGCGGCCGCTTTCGATGTGCAAGCCGTGTGCAGCGGCTTCGTGTACGCGCTGGCGGTCGCTGACAACTTCATCAAGGCGGGGGCGGCGCGCTGCGCGCTGGTGATCGGCGCCGAGACCTTCTCGCGCATCCTGAACTGGGAAGACCGCAGCACCTGCGTGCTGTTCGGCGACGGGGCGGGTGCGGTGGTGCTCGAAGCCTCGGACGAGCAGGGCGTGATGTCCACGCACCTGCACGCCGACGGCGCACACGCCACCGCACTGCACGTGCCGGCCGGGGTGTCGCAGGGCTACGAGGCGGTCCAGCAGGGCCGTGCCTTTGTCGAGATGCGCGGCAACGAAGTCTTCCGCATGGCGGTCACCAAAATGGGGGACGTGGTCGAAGAGGCGCTCGCCGCCAACAACCTCGACCGCACCGAGCTCGACTGGCTGATCCCGCACCAGGCCAACATCCGGATCATCAAGGCAACCGCGCGCAAGCTGCAGATGGGCATGGACAAGGTGGTGGTCACCGTCGATCGCCACGGCAACACCTCGGCCGCCTCGATCCCGCTCGCGCTCGACGAGGCCGTACGCACCGGCAAGCTCACGCGCGGCCAGCTCTTCCTGATCGAAGCCTTTGGCGGCGGGTTCACCTGGGGCGCCGCGCTGATTCGCTACTGAGTGGCCGTGTGAACACCGAGCACGACACCGACGCCACCGAGCCCGAACCGGAGTCCGGCACATCGCCGCCGGAGGCCTTCGACAGCCGCGCCTTCCTGCGCACCGTGACCACGCGGCCGGGCGTCTACCGCATGCTCGACGCCGACGGTGACATCATCTACGTCGGCAAGGCCGGCAACCTGCGTGCGCGCCTGTCGAGTTATTTCAACAAGGTGGTCGACAGCATCAAGACCGCGCGCCTGGTGGCCAAGATCGCCGGTGTGGACGTCACGGTGACCCGCACAGCCGCCGAGGCCCTGGTGCTGGAAAACCAGCTCATCAAGCAGCACCGGCCGCGCTACAACGTGCTCATGCGGGACGACAAGAGCTACCCGTACGTGTACATCAGCACCGAGGACACCTACCCGCGCGTGAGCTACCACCGCGGTGCGCGCAAGAAACCGGGCGAGTTCTTCGGTCCGTACCCGCACAGCCGTGCGGTGCGCAAGACCCTGAGCTTCGTGCAGAAGCTCTTCCAGGTGCGCCAGTGCGAAGACAGTTATTTCAAGAACCGCAGCCGGCCGTGCCTGCAGCACCAGATCAAGCGCTGTCGCGCGCCGTGTGTTGGGCTGGTGTCCGAGGCCGACTACCGCGCTGACGTCGAGCTGACCGTGCGCGTGCTCAACGGCCAGAACCAGGCGGTGCTCGACGAGTTGGTGGTCGACATGAACCGCGCGGCCGAGGCCCAGGACTACGAGCGCGCCGCGGTGTTGCGTGACCGGATCACCGACCTCAAACACATCACCGACCAGCAGTTCGTCGAGGGCAAGGCGGGCAACGTCGACGTGATTGCGTGTGCGACAGACCGGGGGCAGGCCTGCATACAGCTCTTCTCGATCCGCAACGGGCTCAACCTCGGCAACACCGCGTTCTTCCCACGGATGCCGGCCGACGCGACGGCCGAGGAGGCGCTCTACCGTTTCGTGGTGCAGAACTACCTTGACCACGGGGCGCCGCCGCAACTTATCCTCAGCCACCGCGTGGCCGAGGTGGACGTGTTGGCGACGGTGCTGAGCGAACAGGCCGGACACAAGGTCGGCATCAGTGATGCCGTGCGCGGTGAGCGGGCGCGGTGGCTCGACATGGCGCGCAACAACGCCGAGCTCGCGCTCGCCCAGCACCTCTCCTCGCGCGCGGGGCAGCTCGAGCGTTTCGAGGCGCTGACACGGACACTCGGTCTCGACAGCGTGCCCGAGCGCATCGAGTGTTTCGACATCAGCCACACGCAGGGCGAGGCCACAGTGGGCTCCTGTGTGGTCTTCGACCGCGAGGGGCCGGCACGGCGTGCCTACCGCCGCTTTGACGTCAAGGGCGTCACCGCCGGAGATGACTACGCTGCCATGCACCAGGTACTGACACGGCGGTATACTCGCCTGCTCGACGAAAACAAGTCGCTGCCGGACCTGGTGTTGATCGACGGCGGCAAAGGGCAACTCGGGGTCGCGGAGGCCGTTTTTGACTCACTCGGATTGCAGAGCGTTGCCCTGGTCGCGGTCAGCAAGGGCGCAGCACGCCGCCCCGGTGACGAAGTGCTGATCCTGAGTTACCGCAACGGCGAGACGATGCAGCTCGCCTCGGACTCGGCTGCGCTGCACCTGATCCAGCACGTGCGCGATGAATCGCACCGGCACGCCATCGCCGGCCACCGTGGCAAGCGTGGGCGGGCGCGTCGCCGGTCGGTGCTCGAGGACATCAAGGGCCTGGGTGCAAAACGCCGACAGGCCCTGTTGACGTATTTCGGTGGCATTCAGGCCTTGCAGCGCGCGAGCGTCGAGGAAATCGCGCGGGTGCCCGGCATCAGTCGCACCCTGGGCCAGGGTGTGTACGATTATTTTCACGACAAATAGCGCTCGGAGAAGCGCCGCTGTTATGCCTCAGAACCTGCCAACGCTGCTGACCTTGATGCGCATCGTGCTCTTGCCGGTGCTGGTTGCGGTCTTCTACACACCGGTCGAGTGGGCCCGGCCCGCGGCCGCGGCGCTCTTCATCATCGGCGGCATCACGGACTGGCTCGACGGTTACCTTGCGCGCAAGTGGCAACAGGAGTCGCGCTTCGGTGCCTTTCTCGACCCGGTGGCGGACAAGCTCATGGTCATGACCGCACTGGTGCTGGTGGTCGAGGCCGCCGCGAGCTGGGTGATCACGGTGCCCGCGATCGTCATCGTCGGTCGGGAGATCACCATCTCCGCGTTGCGCGAGTGGATGGCCGAGATTGGCCAACGTGCCAGTGTTGCGGTGTCTATCTGGGGCAAGCTCAAGACCACCTGCCAGATTGTCGCGCTGGTGGTGCTGCTCTACGAGTCGCCGCTGTTCGGCGTCGACCTCTGGCCGCTCGGCGTCGTGCTGCTCTACGTGGCCGCGATCCTCACCATCTGGAGCATGATCCAGTACATTCAGGCGGCGATCCGGAGTTGACGGACCGGGGGTTTGCTGCCATTATCCTCGGCTTGGTGCGGCGGGAATAGCTCAGTTGGTAGAGCACAACCTTGCCAAGGTTGGGGTCGCGAGTTCGAGTCTCGTTTCCCGCTCCAAGATTTCTTACTGAATAACAGCGACTTACGGGTGACCGGGTCGCTGTTTTTCGTTGTAGCGAAGACACTGAGTAGACAAACATCTCGCCGGTCTGTGTCTACGCAGATCACGGCCTCTTGAGGTCTTGAAGCTGAAGATCGTCCCTGACACTCTGATAGTGTTCATCCTGTAGGGCACCAGGCGTGTTCAGGTAGATATCTGTCATCCGCCCATCGCTGTGCGCCATCAGCTCGCGCACGTAGTCCTTCGAGAAGCCGGCTTGGCGGTACGGTCGTGACCCGAATCCACGGATCTCGTGAAAGGTTGGCGGCTTGCCGCCGACGGCGAGGCCGCAGGTGTCTCGGACCTTGGAAAACCCTTTGGCGAGGTAGCCGGGGACCACAGAGAATGGATGCGATTTGTTGTTCAAGTGCTGCGGGCGCTGGATATCGGGGCGACGGCGGACCCAGTAGGGACAGGCGATGCCGTCGCTCAAGCTTTGGCTGAGTTGGGTGTCGAAACGCGAGCTCGGGTCACAGGTTGTCACACACCAGCACGTTGTGACGTCACAGGCAGAGGCCAACGGAGTAACACCAGCCGCGATCCTCATCGGGTCCCTTGCGTTGTTCGATGCAAGCGAACGGCTGGCACAGCCGGTGTGGATAGGCCGATGGATCGAAGGGTCTGTGCTTCATCCCTCCGGAAGCCAGAGCAGTGCAGACTCCGATTCGAGTGATTCGATGTCGCGGTTTGCCACAGGTGCGCCCAAGCGTGAGCACGTCGCGTGAGCAGCGGCCCGCTGACCCAGGCCGCAGTCGACAGGATCAACGGCGATGCTCGCGAGGCGAAGGAATCACGCAAGCGGGATTCAAGGGACTGCACGCTTGGCGTTGGTGAGGACGTGGAGGTGAACGGCGCGCTGTTCGAGGTTGCGGCCATTGAGGGTGATCGTGTCCACGTAATTGTTCACGCACCAGCGTCGAACGCTGATGCTGACGTATTGCCTCGACCCGAATGTCCTCACCATGGTCGCTGTAACTTGCATTCCACTCACCGCAGGCCAGGTGGGCGCATTCGGCGGTACTGGGAGTGTGTCGAACCTGATTGCGCTTTCAAGACCAGCACCACCGACGATGAGTCAGTGAAGTACGCGGCTGTTAGTCATGGCCGCCCCACAGGCGTGTACAACCAGCAGCCGCCAGACATCGACACAGCGCAGGACATGCAGCCATGGAGACTGGCGCACTCGACAGAGCGTTAGAGCTTGTCGCTCGAATCAGCTCGGTTTCAGACCGAGTGTCAGTCATGCAGGCGCTGGAGCGATTGCCAGACAGCCCGGTGCTGCTACTGCGTGTGGCGGTATGTCGAGACCAAGTGTCACGGGTAAAGCTCGAGGCCGCACTGGTTGTCGAGATGTTCAAACACCATCGACGGCATACAGCCACCTGGAACCCAAACAAATACCCCGCGCTGCCAACCGCATGCGCGACCGTAGTGGTACGCGAGTTTCTGGACAACCGGCAATACGGCCGACCAACCGTTGCGCGCGCGTTGCAGCGCCCGTCGATGGACACTCGGCACTTCGATCAACAAGCCAAACCGATGTTGATCTCGATGCGGACTGTGCTCCGGTCGTGGATGGCGTGTGCACGTCGAGCCCTGAAAAGGGCGTAGCGATCTAGGCTGCCCGGCGAGCCTGCCCCCGGCGGCCATTGCGCCCTTGGGCTGCCTTTCGCTGAGCGTCGAACAGTGAGTTTCCGAACTGACCAAACTGCGCGGCACACTCGTCGATTTCCGCCTGAGTGATTCCAAGGTACGCGCGCGTTGTGGCTGTGCTGCGGTGTCCGAGCCATGCTGCAATAACCTCGATATCAATGCCAGCTTTGTAGGCGAGGTACGCGGCCGTCTTTCGGGGCGTGTGTGTCCCGATGGTGGTCTCGATGCCGGCGTCAGTCGCGCTCTTTCGCCAGGCGTTGTAGATGGCCTGCCTGGAGTACATCGTCTCCACTCGCTCTGACCGGCCACGATAGGGTGAGGGGAACAGCAGCACCTGTCCCGGTTGTCGATCATCGAACAACTACTTGACGATGTCCGCAGTTCGCTTGTGACTCAGCGGCCGGACGATCGCGCCAGTCTTCTTATGCTTGATCTTCACGCGCATGGCGCCGGTGTAGAAGCCCTGCTGGTTGAAGTCGGTGAACTTCAGCTTGAGAGTGTCGCTGATTCGTTGTGCGAATCCGTACGCCAAGCACCAGATCTGCCAGTGGGTGAGCCCGCACCGCGCCAGCACCGCATTCTCGAACGTGATCACCTCAGCCTCTGATCGCAGTGGGTCGACGTATTCCAAGGCCCTTTTTACTCCCTTCGACAAACCGAAAACGGAACTGTAAACATCAAATTTATTCTGTTCGCGTGAACCCGCAAACCGCATATATAATGCTGTTAGCGCACATCGTGCTGTTGACAGAATATCAAAACGACAACAGCAAAACGTACAAAACGTAGGTTCGGCGCGAGTTCAGCGACACGAGGTCAGTAAGGTGAGTACAGTTTGGTCAGATGAGCCTGGTTTTCCAGGTAGGCTGGGAGATAAGTGGGCCGGGGTTGGAGAACAAGAGCCCTACATCATTCCGCCACAGATCATCGGTAGCACCCAAGCCTTTATCCGTTTTAACAAGGGTGGTATGGATGAGTGGGAATACTACACCGCGCTCAGAGACTCCCATTCCAAATTTGAGGAGCTGATTGATCACTACGGAAAGTGCATTCACTGGGCGAATTCTATAGAGGACCCGATCTTCAAAGCGCATGCAATTCGCGTGTTCGAGGAATTTCCGCACTTGCTGAGCGCAAGCACTTTAACGGTAAGACTATTTAAAAGAATTGTACTTGGCGAAATATCTGTATTGACAACAAGGTTTAAGCAGAAGGCTCATCAAAAATCACTTGGAGAAAGGATAGAGAAGACAGAGCGACGTATGGGTTCTACCCCGCCATCTCGGACACTTCAGAAAAGAGCCATAGTGGCCGCTAGGAGTGTTTATGAAGACAAGACGACAATACAGTGCCGAGTTCAAGCGCGAAGCGGTTGAACTGACT
>JBCCUP010000030.1 GCA_039196715.1 Pseudomonadota bacterium | reverse complement strand
TATTTTTTTGCTTTTTCTTTTTGGGCGCGACGTTTTTTTTAGTATTCTTGTCATTAAATGTTATTTAGCCCACATTCCACGGAAATCATGCACTACTTTGGCTTGAAGCTTTTCTCTTGACAAGGACTTGAATTCATCATGGTCGACTAGGCCAACCACAATGTCCGCCGTGTTGAGCGCGTCGTTGATCGTCGCGAGTTCGACGCCTGCCCCAGCGAGCGACGCGGGCAACGACTCGATGTTGGGCTCAACCGCGATCACGCGCGCATCCAGGTGCTGCCCTAGCTGCTCGGCGATGTGCACGGCTGGGCTCTCTCGCAAGTCGTCGATGTTGGCTTTGAACGCCAGGCCAAACAGCGCCACCACCGGTGCTTTGAAACGGTCTGAGGAGCGGGTCACGGCGTCAATCACGTAGCCCGGTTTGCCATCGTTGATGTGGCGGGCCGAGCTGATCAATTTAGCGAGTTCGGGGGCGCTGTCAACAATGAACCACGGGTCAACCGCGATGCAGTGCCCGCCCACTCCGGGGCCAGGCTGGAGAATGTTGACCCGCGGATGGCGATTGGCCAGCGCGATCAACTCCCAGACATCGATCTCGAGCTTTTCACAAATCAACGACAGCTCGTTTGCGAAGGCGATGTTGACGTCGCGAAAGGCGTTTTCCGTCAGCTTGGCCATCTCGGCTGTGCGAGCGTTGGTGGGAATGCACTGGCCTTTCACAAAGAGGCGGTACAGCGCGGTTGCCGCCTCGACGCTGCGCTGCCCGATGCCTCCGATGATGCGGTCGTTGGACACGAGCTCCTGCAGCACGTGGCCAGGCAGCACCCGCTCAGGGCAGTGCGCGACAAAAATGTCGGTGTTGTCCCCGTGCTCGGACGGGAACTTGAGGTCGGGTCGCTCCTCTTTGAGCCACTGCTCGACTTTCTCGGTCGTGCCGACAGGGCTGGTGGACTCGAGGATCACCAGGTTGCCAGCCTCGATCACCCCAGCGATCGACCGCGTCGCGGCTTCGACATACCTGAGATCGGGCTCGTACTCCCCTTTGAAGGGTGTGGGCACGGCAATCAAGAACGCGTCGGCAGGCTCGACAGCGGTTGTCGCCCTGAGATTCCCGGTGGTGACGGTGCTGCGCACCACAATATCGAGGTCGGGTTCGACGATGTGCACGTCGCCGGCATTGATCGTGTCAACCGCACTCTGGTTGACGTCCACACCGATCACCTCAAGGCCACGTGACGCCATCAGGGCGGCTGTAGGCAGCCCGATGTAGCCCAGGCCGATCATCGACACCCGCTTGAATTCAGTCGCCACGCTGCAAATCCTCAACTATGCGTTCGCACGCGCGGCCGTCTCCGTAGGGGTTGTGGGCCACGCTCATCGATTGATACAGCTGCTTGTCATCAAGAAGTGAGCCAGTCACCTCGACGATTTTCTCGGCATCGGTCCCGACGAGTTTCACCGGTCCCGCCGCGACGGCCTCGGGCCGTTCGGTGGTGTCCCGCATCACCAGCACCGGCTTGCCAAGCGACGGTGCTTCTTCTTGAACACCGCCTGAATCCGTGATGATGGTGTGGCTGCGGTTCATGAGGTACACAAACGGCAGGTAGCTCTGCGGCTCGATGAGGAAGACGTTCTCGGCAGAGCCGAGAATGCGGTTGACGGGCTCTCGCACGTTGGGATTGAGGTGCACCGGGTAGACGACATCCACGTCACCCCGCGCTGCAATGCGCGACAGCCCCTCACAAATCCGCTCGAATCCGTCGCCGAAGCTCTCACGCCGGTGGCCCGTGACCAGGATCAGTCGCCGCTCTGTGCTGAGAAAGGGGAACAGCGCGTCCATCTCGGCGCGCAAGGCGTCGGTTGCATCGAGCTTGTGCGCAACCCACTGCAACGCGTCGATGACCGTGTTGCCCGTGACCAGAATATTGGCCTCAGCCACGCCCTCGCGCAGCAGGTTCTGCTTGGACTCCTCAGTCGGGGCGTAGTGTTTGTCGGCAATCGCGCCGGTCAGCTTGCGGTTGGCTTCTTCGGGCCAGGGCGAGTAGATGTTACCGGTGCGCAGGCCCGCTTCCACGTGGCCAACTGCCACTTGCGCGTAGTACGCCGCGAGGCTCGCGGCCAGCGTCGTCGTGGTGTCGCCGTGCACGAGCAGCCGATCGGGCTTGAAATCCGCGATCACCGATCGCAATCCGAGAATCACTGCGCTTGTGACATCACTCAGGTCCTGCCCCGGTTTCATGATGGCAAGGTCGTAGTGTGCTTCGAGTTCGAACAGCGACATGACCTGATCGAGCATCTCGCGGTGCTGACCCGTCACACACACACGTGCCTCCACGCCCTCTGCGTCAGCAAGTTGACGCACCAAGGGCGCCATTTTTATGGCCTCGGGTCGTGTGCCAAATACCAGTAGTACTTTCATCGCTTCTAGATTCACGTCTGTGCAGTTGATCTGCTGGAGCCGCTTGGGCTTTTGAAGTATGGGGCACCCCTAGCAAATTGCCTGCTGGCTCCACGGGTGCAGGCCAGCGGCCTGCCACTCCGCCCAATGCCATAGGCGATGTCGTCCGTTCGCGGCGTGAGGATAGTGGCGCACTCAGCCAGTGAGCGCGTGCCGTTATCGTGCCAGTGAAAACGACAAGCGATGACACCTAATGTGTTGAGGGATGAGCCTACGGCAGGTAGACGCACCTGGGACTGGTTCCAGACAACGCAGCCCAGATTGGATCAACCGAGCGGCGTTCACCACGGGCAAGTCGGCGTCGACGGCGCGGGCACGCACTCCTGCACCCGCACCGTCGACCCGCAGGGGCATCACATGGACGGGCTATCAGCCCGCCTGCGAGCTGCGCTTCAGGATCTGGCGGAACGACTTCATGTCCGCCCGGTCTGCGCGCCGTCGCAGCGCCTTCAGGGCCTCGACCGTGGAGAGCTTCTCGGCGATCGCGAGCGCAATGAACTGGTTGACGGTGCTGCCCTCCTGGCGCGTGACCAGACTGACCTTGGACTGCAAACCGCGGGGCAAACGCACACGGCAGGTGACGAGCTCAGACATGGGCACCTCGCGCGACCGCTTGCTGCGGTGTGAGCACCTCGATGTCGAAGCGGTGGGCAGCGTCTGCCAGGGTCGCGGCATCGAGCGACACGATCGCATCGGCGTCCCCCTGCACCGCCGTCACCAGGGCCAGCTCGGCCACAACATCCTTCAGTTTCGGCAACCACGCCGCCGACACCCTGACCACCCGCATCAACGCCGCCAGGCCGTCGAGGTAGTCGCCCACCTGCCACGCCAACAGACCCATTGGTCCCCACATCGCAGGTCGCATACACTGCGCTTCGTACTCCGTGAACAGTGGGTAGCTCGTCAGCAACACCGACTGGTCTGCCAGCGCGTGCGAGAGCAGCGCGGCCGAGTGGCCATCGGGATCACACAAAGCCGCGCGCACCACACGCGCGTCGAGTACATAACGTTCCATATTCCATACCCTGTTTGAATTGTCGCCGCTGTCAGCGGCGTCATCTAGGGAGCCACACACCGTCACGTGGCGTCAATGACGCATATTGCTACATGATGAAAACTGATCAGCAACGAGTACAAGCCCGCGACCGCATGATTGCACAGCGCCAGGCCTGTAACGCCTTGTTTCTGGCGACAAAAAATACAGACGGCACACCGGAGGCGAGCCATGCACCTTGCTTGTACTTCGAAGACACGTTCTGGCTGTTTCTCAGCACGCTGTCGCCGCACACCGGCAACATCCAGCGCACCGGTCAGCTCAGCGTGTTGGTCATCGACCCGGACGCGTCGCCGTCCAATGCATTTGCCAGGCGACGCCAGAGCCTGCTGTGCGCTGCAGAAGTGGAACAGCGTGAGTCGGTGCGTGCCAACACCGTGCTGGACGCGTTCACGGCGCAGTTTGGTGATACCGTCACGATGATGCGACAGTTGAGCGATTTTTCGCTCTACCGCCTGGTCCCGCAATCAGGCCGATTCATCGAGGGGTTTGGCCAGGCCTACGAGTTGAGCGGCGACGGCCTGACAACGCTGGACCACATCGGCCCGGACCGCTTCAAACCGAACACGTCAGGGTGACTGTCGAGAAAAAGGTGGGGTGGTGGGCGATACTGGGATTGAACCAGTGACCCCTGCCGTGTGAAGGCAGTGCTCTCCCGCTGAGCTAATCGCCCCCAGAGATGCAACGCAGCGCGCTGACCCACTAAATGGTATCAGATGCCTGTTCGCGCCGCCACGCACGCGAGACGATCGGTGGCGCGTCGCACCGGCACGGCGGCATTCGACCCCGACGAACGCGGTCGATAACCGACAGGGGTCGCGCCACGGTCAGTCGGTCGGCGCCTGCGTCATTGCCCGGTACCAGGGGCGGACCCTATAGCTCAGCAGGCCGCTGGCAACGGCCGGGTCGGCCGCGGCGAAGGCCTCCAGTTCCGCCTCGCTGACGTCTTCGGATGCGATCATCATCCCGCCACCCGCCGGGTCGAGAAACGGTCCGCCGGCCTCCAGCTTGCCGTCTGCGTGCCAGACAGCGTAGTGGCTGACATGGTCCATCACACCGACCTGCTCTCGAAAATCCACCCCGGCCTGCCACGCAGGCCCTGGCAAGTGCATCACCACCCATCGCACTGTCACGGCGTGCCCTCCGTCTGTTTCAACCAGTCTCGCACACCGCGCGCCACGCCTTCACGCTCCACCGGCGTGTTTTTCCGCCTCCTCGATCAGGATCGGGACCGCCAGGTTGCAGGCGTGGATGCCCATGACCGTGGTGAGTTGTATCGCCTCGAGAATCTCGGCCTGCGTCGCGCCGGCCTTGAACGCATTCTGCATGTGCCGTCGCACACCGGGCCCGTAGAGGTGAGTGGTGGCGGCGTTGATCGCGATCATGATCAGCTCACGCGTTTTCGCGTCCAGCGGGCCGTTCGTGTGGGGCACGGAGCGGAACGCGAGGTAGGCTTCGAGAAAATCGGGGTCCAGCGCGTGCATCTGGTCCCAGAGCGGGTTCCAGTCTCCGCTGCGCCGATGGGCCGCGGTCGCCGGGTAGCGGTCGGTGTCATCCACGGGTGCTCACCCCCCTCGGTGCTTGAAGCTGTCGCGTCGGAAGCTGTACAGCGCCGCCGGGTCCACCGCGATGTCGACCACCGCGGGTTTGCCACACCCCAGCGCGGCCTCGACTGCGTCGGCAAGTTGCGACAGGCGGTCGACCTTGTACCCCACCGCACCGTAGAGCTCAGCCACCTTGTCAAACGGGGGGCTCGACACGTCGGCACCGATGTAGCGGCCGTTGAAGAAATCACGCTGGTAGGCCTTCTCCGCCCCCCAGCATTGGTTGTTCATCACCAGGGTCACCGTGTTGATACCGTGGTCGACGGCGGTGCTGAGTTCGGAAAATGTCATGCCGAAACCGCCGTCGCCCATCAGGCTGACCACTGGCCGCGCCGGCTGGGCGAGTTTGACGCCGAGGCCGCAGGCGAAGGAGAAACCGACGAGCCCGAAGTCGAGCGGTGAAAACAACGCGGGCGGCTGCCAGTAATTCATCGCGTCGGTGGCTTGCAGGCAGAGGGTGCCCGCGTCGAGCGTCAGGATGGCGTCCTGCGGCAGCACATCGCGCAAGGTCTTGAACAGGCCCGATGGCTGAATGAGCGTGTCGTTCAGGTCGGCGTCGGCGTCGCGGTTGCCAAGGTAGGCACGTCGCTCTGCCTGGAACCGGGCGGTCCAGGCATCGACCTCGGCGCGCGCAGCCGCGGCGGGCAGCGCCGCAACGAGCTGATGCGCCGCCGTGGGCGCATCGGCCCAGATGCCAAGCGCGACTGGAAAGTGCCGGCCGATCGCGAGCGGGTCGAGCTCGACCTGGATGATGTCGGCCGCGCGGTTGAGGTTGTCCCAGGAGTAGAAGGTGCTGTTGAAACCGAGCCGGGTGCCAAGCGCCAGGATCACATCGGCTTCCTTGACCAACCGACTGGCGACCGGGTTGCCCCGCGGCCCCATTTGCCCGGCGTTCAAGGGGTGCGCGAAAGGCACCGCGTCACCGTGCCCAGGCGAGCTCACCACCGGGCAGTTCAGCGCCTCGGCCAGCGCAAGGGCCGCAGCGTGGCCGCCGGTGTTCTTGATCCCACCCCCGACCACGATCACCGGCTGTCTGGCAGCGTGCAAACGCGCCGCCGCCTCGTCGATGGCCTCGCGGTTCGCGGCGGGTGACCGCTGGTTACGGTAGGCCGCCGGGGACTGCGGCGGCTCGACCTCAGCCGTCGCGGACAGCACATCGCGTGGCAGGTTGAGCTGGACCGGCCCACGTCGCGGCGTGAGCGCCACCCGAAAGGCCTCACGAAACATCTCCGGCACGCGCGCGGCCGATGTGGCGGTCCAGGTCTGTTTGGTGACAGGCGTAAACAACGCTTGCTGGTCGACCTCCTGAAACGCCCCGCGGTAGACGTGCTCGCTCGACAGCGCGCCGGCAATCGACACCACCGGCGAGAAGGCCGCGGCCGCTTGCGACAAGCCGGTCACGAGGTTGGTCGCGCCGGGCCCGTTCTGGCCAGCCAACACCACACCGGCCTGGCCGCTCGCGCGCGCGTAACCGTCGGCCATGTGGCAGCCCGTGCGTTCGTCGTGCACGCCGACAAAGTGGATGCCGTCAGCGTCGTATAAGGCGTCGAACATCTCCATGGTGGCCGAGCCGATCAGGCCGAACACGTGGGAGACCGATTCAGTTTGCAAGGCCTCGACCGCAGCCTGGCCGCCTGACTGAGTTTTCATTGTCCTGTCCTCACCATGCGCTGTCCGACAGCGCGTTGAGAAACGCCAGCGTGGGCGCCGTGAACGCGTCGGGTTGTTCGACCAGACCGATGTGTTGCAACGCCGGCACGACGCGCACTGTGCTGCCGGCGATTTCCTGTCCGATCGCCTCTGACATCGCGGGCGTGCTGCCCGAGTCGTGCTCGCAGGTCATCACCAGGGCCGGCACGGCGAGCGGCGGCTCGGGCCGAATGAGCTCGACCACGCCGTTGGCCAGCACCCACCGGCATTCGGTATACACCTGGTGGTCGTTGGCGAGCACCCAGTCCCGCACCCGTGCGACCCAGGGGTCGCCGCGCTCGAGAAACGCGGGCGTGAACCAGCGCGCAAGCGTCGCGTCGAGGGTCGCGGCCGGGCCACCTGCAGCCGTGTCGAGTGCGCGTTGTTCAACCAGCGCCTGCGCCGCCTCGCCGCGCTCGTGCGGTGAATTGAGAATGCCCAGCGCAACGATGCGATCCGGGGTGTCCATCGCAGCACGCCGGTTGATCATGCCACCGAGCGAAAAGCCCCACACCGCCGCGCGCGGAATCGAGAGCGTGTCCATCAGCTCGATCAGCTGGGCAGCATAGAGTGCGAGATCGGGCTTGCGCGCCGGCGCGTCGCTTGCCCCGTGACCGGCGAGGTCGTAGCGGATCACGCGGTACTGTGAGGCCAGCGCGTCGACATGCCCGTCCCAGGTGCCGAGCGTCAAGCCGAGCCCGTGGATCAAGACCAGCGGACGGGCCTTTGGGTCCCCGTGCTCGCACCAGGCCGTGCCGCCGGGTGTCCGGCTCAGCGCACTCACACGCCCGCCGGGTTGTCGGGGTCGTGGCCCATCTCGGCGAGGTCCTGGTAGCGGTCGCCAATGCGGTGGTGCGGGTGGCCGCCCACGGACGCGCCCAGTGCGACGATCACTTCGTCCTCTGCCGGGGCATCGGGCACCGCGAGGTGGATCGTCTGGTAGTGCGAGCGGCGACCCGCGTCGTGCTTGTCCATCAGCGGGATTACCACCGACGTGCCGGCCGCACCGCGCAGGTTGCTGAACGCGAGGTAGGTCTTCGCGCCGACGGCCTCGCGGTACTGATTGCCGAACCACAGCGTGTGGGTCAGCGCCTGGGCGTGTTCGAGCTCTCCCCCCATGCCGACCACCGAGGCCTTGCCGTAGCCCTCGAGCGTGTCGCCGGTGACGTCCAGGATCATGTCCGTCAGCAGCTTGCCAAGCGACGGTCCGCAGGCCTGTATTTCAGGGCGGAGGTTCTCGACAAAGCCCCTGCCCGCCCAGGGGTTGCGGATGATCGCGAGCGCGGCGACCAGCTTCGTCGGCATCGGCACGGCCTTGCCACCCTCGATGTGCGTGGTCTGCACGTGCAACAGCGTGCGCCTGATGTCGAGATGCGATTCACTCATGGGTCAGTCCTTGGAGAATGCCGGCATGACCCGGTCGATGAAGGTTTGCAGGGAGCGTTTCTGAACGTCGTGGTCGAGCCCCATCGAGGCGTAGTAGATGTACGCGTCCACCCCGAGCCCGGCGTAGCCGTGCAGCTTTTCGATCACCGTCTCGGGCGAGCCGAACACCAGGTTGGTCTCCAGCATCTCCGGGTCGACGCGCACGTTGCCGTCGAGTTGCTCGAACGGAATCTTCTCCGGGAAGCCGTTGACCACGTCCCCCGCCTTCATCATGAGGTTGCCGAACATGCCAAGCACCGAACGCACGGCGTCGAGGGTGGCCTGGCGGTCGACGTCGGTGGTGTAGACACCGGTGTGACGCATCAGCGCCCAGGTGCCCTCGAAGGGCTTGCCGAGCCGTTCGACCGCGTCCTCGAGCCGCGCGCGGTACGCCTCGGCCTCGGAGAATGGCATGGTCAGCGGCCAGCTCATGATGTTGCAGTCGTTTGCCACGGCGTAGTCGAAGGTGATCGGCGCCCGCGCCGCCACCCCCATCGGCACCTCGGCCTGCACCGGCTTCGGGCAGGAAGTGGCACTGGGAAACTGCCAGTGCGCGCCGTCGTGCGCCACGTCGCCACGCCACAAGTCGCGCACCAACGGCAGCATCTCCTGCATGTAACGCCAGCTGTCCTTCTGGTCGAGACCGGGTTTCATGCGGTCGAATTCCCGCTGGTAGGCGCCCGACCCCAGGCCGAGATCGAGCCGCCCCCCGCTGATCAGGTCGACCATCGCCGCCTCACCGGCGAGGTTGATCGGGTGCCAGTAGGCGGCGTTGGCCACCCCGCAGCCCAACCGGATGTTCGACGTGTGCGTGGCCCACCAGGTCAGCAATTGAAAGGGGTTGGGTGCGATGGTCATCTCGAGCGCGTGGTGTTCGGCGGCCCAGACGGTCTCGAAACCGGCCCGGTCTGCCATCTGCACCATCTCCAGCGTGTGGTCGCGCACCGACGCCATGTCCAGGCGCTCGTCCATGCGCTCGAGGTTGATCGCGAGGTGAAATTTCATCTGCTGTCTCCGTTCGATGCCGAGCACCTAGCGCCCGACAAACTGGCTCGCCAAGGGCTTGCTCGAGGTGTTCATCCAGACGGTCTTCGGCCGGGTGTAGTCCCACAGGGCCTGGAACCCGCTCTCGCGCCCGTAGCCGGACCCTTTCATGCCGCCGAACTCGGCGACGGGTGAAATCACCCGGTAGGTGTTGACCCAGACAATCCCGGCCTTGACCGCCCGACTCATGCGCAAGCAGCGGGCACTGTCGCGGCTGAAGATGCCGGCGGCCAGCCCGTGCACGGTATCGTTGGCGAGTGCCAGTGCCTCCGCCTCGGTCTCGAAGCGCTGCACTGCCAGGACCGGCCCGAACAGCTCGGTGTCGACGATCGTCATGTCCTGCCGTGGGCACTCGATGACCGTGGGTTGGTAGAAGTGTCCATCGCGGCCAGGCGGTCGCGCTCCGCCACACCGCACCGTGCCGCCCTCGCGTCGCGCTAGTGCCACGTGCGCCTCGATGTGTTCGAGTTGCGCCACCGTGCACAAGGGGCCCATCTCCACGTCGGGGTCCTGCGGGTCGCCGATGCGAATCTTCGCCACTTCCCGCTCCAATCTGTCGAGGAAGTCATCCGCAATCGCGGACTGAAGGTACAAGCGCGACCCGGCCACACAGCTCTGGCCCGACGCGGCAAAAATGCCGCCGACACAGCCGTTGACCGCGCTCTCGATGTCGGCGTCCTCGAACACGATGAACGGCGACTTGCCGCCGAGTTCGAGCGAGAGCTCGGCAAAATTCTCCGCCGTGTTGCGGATCACGTGGCGCGCCGACGCCGGGCCGCCGGTGAAGGCCACCCGTGCCACCAGCGGGTGCGAGGTCAGTGTCCGACCGCAGGGCTCGCCGAAGCCGGTCACGACGTTGACCACGCCCGGCGGGATGCCGGCTTTCTCGATCAGCGCGGCAAATTCGAGGATCGACGCCGACGCGTGCTCGGAGGCCTTGAGCACCAGCGTGTTGCCGGCCGCAAGCGCCGGCGCCATCTTGACCGCGGTCAGAAAGAGCTGCGAGTTCCAGGGCACCACCGCCGCGACCACCCCAAGCGGCTCGCGCGCGGTGAAGACGAACAAGTCAGGCTTGTCAATCGGCAGTGTATCTCCAGTCAGCTTGTCTGCCGCACCCGCATAGAAGTGAAAGAAGCGCGCGATGTACTGCGCCTGCCACGCCGTCTCCTTGAACAGCTTGCCGGTGTCTCGGCTTTCGGTGCGGCCCAGCGCCTCGCTGTGCTCGGCCAGCACATCGCCGAGGCGATGCAGACACGCGCCCCGCTCACTCGCGGTCATGCGCGACCAGGGGCCTTCGGAAAACGCGCGGTGCGCCGCCTGCACCGCCCGGTTGACGTCCCCTTCCGTCGCCGCGGGCACCTCACACCACGGTTCGCCCGTGGCCGGGTTGACGCTCTCGAACACCGCACCGTCCTCGGCGTCGACAAAGGCGCCATCGATCAACATGCGGTAGCGCGTCAGTTCAGCCACGGCGACCGCTCTCCTCGTCACTGACCACGCGAACGAAGCCGCCGTCGCGGTAGACGAGTGGGTCATCGACGCTGCCAGACACGCCGACGACCTCGGCGACGACCACCTCGTGGCTGCCCACCTGCTGACACTGTTGTACCCGGCAGGAAAAGACCAGCGCGCCGTGGAGCGACGGTTGCGACGCGAGCGGGTCCAGCGCCACAGCGTCGAAGCGGTCGCAGGCACCGGTCTCACAGCCCTGGACCGACCTGAGTGTGGCGTCGTCGCCGCCGGCAAAACGCAGCGCCAGGTCGGGCTGATCTGCTGCCAGCGCGTTCACGGCAAAGCTGCCGTTGTGTTTCACCAAGCGGGCAATGCGGCTCTCGGCGTGCAGACAGACCAACACCGACGGGGGGTCCGCTGACACCGAGCAGAACGCGCTGACCGTGGCGCCGTGCCGGCCCGCGGGCCCCTCGGTGGTAACCACCGTCACGGTGTTGGCCACCGCGCGCATCGCCCCAATGAAGGCCGCACGCGGGACGGGGTCGGCTGTACCGACGGTTTCTGCACACTGAGCTGCCACTGCCAGGCTCCGAAACGGGAACGCCGATACTGTGGCAGCTCTCTATCGATTTGAAAAACGAATAATACTGCAGACATAATTCGCTTTTATCGAATTTACGAGCCATGCAACTCGCGGCCTTCAAGACCTTCCTCGCGATCGTGGAAACCGGCAGTCTGGTGCGTGCCTCCGAGCGTCTCAACGTCACCCAATCCACGGTGACAGCGCGCCTGCAGTCGCTGGAGGAGGCGCTCGGCACCACCCTGCTGCTGCGGCACAAGCGCGGCATCACGCTCACGGCCGCGGGGGTCAAGTTCAAGCGCTACGCCGAGGCGATGCTGGACCTGTGGTGGCAAGCGCAACAGGAAACCGCGCTGCCCGACGGCGCGGACGACGTCTGCAACATCGGCTGCCACCCCGATCTCTGGCCGACCCTTGGCACACGGCTGTTCACCCACCTGATGCACCACTCGCCGCGGACCGTTCTGTCGGCGGTGCCGGGCACGCAAAGCGACCTTGAACAGGCGCTCACCAACGGGGTGATCGACTGCGCACTGTGCTTTCAACCGTCGTCCACAGCCGCGCAGCAGAGCCTGCCCTTGCCGATCGAAACCCTGGTGCTGGTCTCACCCGACGCGGCGGCTTCGGTCACCCACCAGCCCGGCTACGTCTACGTCGACGCCGGCGACCAATTTGCGCGAGACCACACCGCCGCCTACACCGACGCCGCGGTCGCGAAGATTCACCTGGGTTCCACGGTGTGGGGACTGGATCACCTGTTGGCGCACGGCGGCTCGGCGTACCTGCCCGCCAGCCTGGTCGAGCCGCACTTGGCACGCGGCACGCTGCACCGCTTGGACGCGCCCACGTTCGAGCGCCCCACCTTCTTCCTCGTCAGCGAGCCCGCCGCGACGCGCTGGCAACACCTGCACGCGGCGCTGAACGCGCCGCCCTCAACGCCCCCCGACTGACGTCGTCAGCCGGTGACAGGCGCCTCAGTTGCCCGCAATCAGCCCGAGTGATTCGAGTTTGAGGATCACTTGCTGGGCCACGTAGTCGACCGTCTGGCCCTCGGTGTCGAGCCGCATTTCCGGGTTCTCGGGTGCCTCGTACGGGTCGGAGATGCCGGTGAACTCCTTGATCTTGCCCTCGCGCGCGAGCTTGTAGAGGCCCTTGCGGTCACGCCGTTCACACTCCTCGAGCGAGGTGGCCACGTGGACTTCGACGAAAGCACCGTGGTCTTCGATCGACTCCCGCACCGCGCGCCGAGTCGCGGTGTAGGGCGCAATGGGCGCACAGATGGCGATGCCACCGTTCTTGGTGATCTCGGAGGCCACGTAGCCGATCCGGCGGATGTTGAGGTCGCGGTGCACCTTGGAAAAGCCGAGTTCCGAGGAGAGGTGTTTGCGCACCACATCGCCGTCAAGCAGGGTCACCGGTCGGCCGCCGAGTTCCATGAGTTTCACCATCAACGCATTGGCGACGGTGGATTTGCCGGACCCGGAAAGCCCGGTGAAAAATACCGTGAACCCTTGTTTCGAGCGCGGCGGCTTGGTCTTGCGCAGCTCCGCCACCACTTCGGGAAACGAAAACCACTCGGGAATGTCGAGGCCCTCGGCCAACCGCCGACGCAACTCTGTCCCCGAGATGTTCAACACCGTGGCGCCGTCTTCGACTTCGTCGGCGGGCTCGTACTGGACGCGTTCCTGGACGTACACCATGTGTTTGAAATCGACCATCTCGATGCCCATTTCATCCTGGTGTTCGCGAAACAGGTCTTGCGCGTCGTAGGGGCCGTAGAAGTCCTCACCCTGGCTGTTGCTGCCCGGTCCCGCGTGGTCACGCCCGACGATGAAGTGCGTGCAACCGAAGTTGCGTCGGATCAGCCCATGCCAGACCGCCTCACGCGGGCCGGCCATGCGCATGGCGAGGTTCAACAGGCTCAGCGAGGTGGTGCTCGCCGGGTAGTGCTCGAGCACAGCCTCGTAGCACCGCACCCGGGTGAAGTGATCGATGTCGCCCGGTTTGGTCAGGCCGACGACCGGGTGAATCAACAGGTTGGCCTGCACGTCGCGCGCGGCGCGGAACGTCAGCTCCTGGTGGGCCCGGTGCAAGGGGTTGCGCGTCTGGAAGGCAACAATTCGCCGCCAACCAAGCTTGCGAAAGAACGCGCGCATCTCGTTCGGCGTGTTGCGCAGCGCGCGAAAGTCGTAGTGCACCGGCGATTGGATGCCGGTGATCGGCCCGCCGAGGTACACCTCACCGGCCGTATTGTGCAGGTAGTTGACCGCAGGGTGCGCGAGGTCGTCAGCACCGAACACCTGGGCTGCCTCGTGGGACTTGTCGGGTGTCCAGCGGTCTGAGACCGACAGGATCGCGAGAATGACCCCTTCCTGATCCCGCAAGGCAATGTCCTGCCCCACCTCCAGTGATGCCGCAAAGTCGGCCGAGACATCGAGCGTGATCGGCATGGGCCAGAGCGCGCCATTGCCGAGGCGCATGTCCGAGACCACGCTGTTGTAGTCCGCCTCACCCAGGAAGCCTTTGAGAGGGTTGAAACCCCCATTCATGAGCATGTCGAGGTCGCAGATCTGACGCGGCGTCAGGTCCCAACTCGGCAAGTCTGCCGCTTCGCGTTTGAGTTTTTCGGCGCTGTCGGCCGACACGTACAACTCGGGGACGGGGCCGAGGTTGAGGGATGGGGTCACAGGTTCTCCCAGGTGCAGTGGCAACGGCGAGGTGGCGGCGGGCGCGAGTGTACCTCCGACGCCAGTCACACGCCTAAGAGTTCGTTGTGGACTCGGCCAGCACACAGAGCAGTTCGAACATCAGGGACACGCCCAGCCACGCCGTCCCGCCCGCGTTGTCGAAGGGTGGCGACACCTCCACGAGGTCTGCGCCCACCAGGTTCAGCCCGCGCAGCTCACGGATCACCTGCTGTGCCTGAAAACTGTTTGGCCCGCCGATTTCCGGCGTGCCGGTGCCGGGCGCAAAGGTGGGGTCGACGAAGTCGATGTCGTAGGTGCAGTAGCACGGCGCCGAGCCAAGGATGGCCCGCGCTTCGGCCATCACATCCGCGATCCCGCGGTCGAAAAGCTCCTCGATCCGAATGATCCGAACGCCCTGCTCGCGCCCCCAATCGACATCCTCGGTGTTGTAGGCCGTCCCGCGAATGCCGATCTGAACAAAGCGCTTGGGGTCGACCAGGCCTTCCTCGATTGCGCGCCGAAACGGGGTGCCGTGGGTGAACTTGCTGCCGTTGAAGTAGCTGTCAAAGAGGTCGGTGTGGCTGTCGAACTGGATCAGGCCGAGCGGGCCATCGACCGCGAGCGCACGCAGGATCGGCAAGCTCACGAGGTGGTCCCCACCCGCTGTCAGCGGCACGATGCCGGCGCGCCGCAGGGCGCCGAAGTGCGCGGTGACACGGGCGAGGCTGTCCTCGATGTCCACGGGGTTGGGCGGGACGTCACCGAGGTCTGCGCAGTTGACCCGCTGAAAAGGCGCGACCTCGGTCGCGGCGTTCATCGCGCGGATCATGGTGGAGTAGTCCCGCAGCTGGCGCGGGCCGTGGCGCGCGCCGGCGCGGTTGGTGGTGCCGCCGTCCCAGGGCACACCGACCAGGCCGATGTCGACATCGCCGTAGCGCGGGTGCTCTGGGGTCAGCGCGGGCAGACGCATGAACGTGGGCACACCGGCAAAGCGGGCGAGCTCCATCGCCGACACCGGCTGGAAGAAGGGATCGATTGTCATGCGGCACCTCGCGCAGCGGCGTTCTCGGCCATCATCGAAATCATCTCGAACATCACCGCGCCAGCCGTGAGCGCGGTGATCTGATTCGGGCTGTCCTTGGTCGGCATCATGCAGACCACGTCGCCACCGACGATGTTCAGACCGCGTGCTGCCCGCAAGAGCCCCATGGCCTCGTCGATGTCAAAGCCTTTCTCGGCCGTCTCGAGGTTCGCCACGGCAGGCGCAATCGTCGGGTCAAGGCAATCGAGGTCGAAGGTGATGTAGACCGGGCGGTCACCGAGCACCTCGCGCGCCTGGCTGACGACCTCGGCCAGGCCGCGCTCGCGGAACTCCCGCATGGTGACAATGTTGTATCCGTAGTCGTACGACGGCTGAAGCCAGTCCTGGCTGCGCGGGTGACCGCGCAACCCGATCTGCATCGATCGGCTGGGGTCGACGCGGCCCTGATCGGCGAGGTAAGCGCCCCAGTGCGCAGCCGATTTGCGCGCGCCGAGAAAGTGGTCGACTTTGGTGAAGACGTCCGTGTGGGCGTCGAGGTGCAAGAGGCTCACGGGTTGTCCACCGCTCACTGCAGCCGCACCGAAAGCCTGCAAAATCCCACCGGTGATCGAGTGATCGCCGCCGATCGAGACGGGCCGGGCACCGACGGCGTCAATCTCGCGGTAGAACGCGGTGATGCGCTCGATGCAGTCTTCGTTGTCGTTGGCGCGCGGAAACGGCACGTCGCCAAGGTCGACCACCCGCGCCGCCGACCACGGGTCGATCTCGAACACACTGTGGACCCGCCGCTGCACCGCCGACACGTTGCGCAGCGCACGGGGCCCGAGGTGTTGGTCACGCTCGGTCGTGCCGTTGCCGGTCGAATGCGGCACGCCTACCAGCGCGATATCGTCTTTCTGTGCGGGCGCGTGCTCACACCGGAACAGCGTCGGAATACCCCACCAATAGAGGTTTTCCATCATCGCGCGCTCGTAGGGGTCCCCGGGTATCTCCGCCACCGGCCGTCTCCGTCGTGTTGTCCGCCCCGGATCGGTGGCGCACTGCACGACAGTGTGCCACGACGCCTGCGGCGCCGGGCGGCTCAGTGTGGGGGCGCGGGCCCGAGCGATGCGCGGTCGACGATGTCGGTGGGCAGGCGTGTCCGGTTGTCGACGTGCCCGCCGGCGACCTGGGCGGCGAGTGCCGAGGCGGCGCGTTTGCCCATTTCCACGTGCGGTACTGCAACCGTTGTGATGCCTGGCTCAACCAGCTCGGCGTGCTCGAGGTTGTCAAAGCCGGTGATCGAAAGGTCACCCGGCACCGAGAGCCCGCGCGCCTGCGCCCGCCGCAAAGCGCCCGCGGCCTGAACGTCATTGCCGCACATGACGATGCTCGGCTGTGGCGACGCAGCCAACAGCCGGTCGAAGGCCTGACCGGCGGCGTCGATCTCGTAGGGCACCTCGGCCACCTGCAACGCCGTTTCAGGCAGCCCGTGGCGCGCGAGTGTGTCGCGCACCCCGGCGACGCGGGCGCGCGCCCGGTCGTTGTGGACGAGCGGCGCGGAAATCACCCCGAAACGCCGGTGGCCGAGCGCGAGCGCGCGCTCGGTGAGGCGCGCCATTGCGGCTGCGTTGTCGAAGCCCACACAGCACTGGCCAGGCGACACCTCGGTGGTCCAGCCGATCACATAGGGCGTCTGACGTTGCCGCATGAAGTGGTACACCGATTCATCGCGTTCGGCACCGACCAGAAACAACCCGTCGACGCCGCGTGCGATCAGGGCCCGGATCTGCCGCGCCTCGGTGTCCCGATCGCTGTCCGAACTCGCGAGAATCAGGGTGAACCCGAGCCGGTCGAGTTCCTGCTGAAACGCCTGGATCGCCTGCGAAAAGATCGCGCTGGACAGGGTCGGTATCACCGCGCCGACGATGCCGGTGCGCCGCATCACCAGCGCGCGCGCACCGAAGTTGGGCGTGTAACCCAGGGTCTCGATCGCACTTTCGATCCGTTCCCGGGTGCGCTCGGCGACGCGTTCGGGCGCGTTGAGACACCGGCTGACCGTCGCGGTCGACACCGCGGCAAGCCGTGCAACGTCTTCGAGCGTGGGGAGAGTCGAGTCCGCCATGGGTCACCGTCTGCCACCGAGGGGGGCCTATATGTAAGCGCTTGCATCGCAAGAATGCAAGCGCTTACACTGTCGGCATCGAACGCACACCTTTGCGAGCACACCGAGAGGATTCGCTTGTGACCGTCACCTACCTGAAGAAAGCGACCCACACCGCCACAGCGGATCAGAACACCGTCAACGCCCAGGTGCGCACCATGCTGGACACCATCGCCGAGGGCGGTGATACCGCGGCGCTGCAGTACGCCAAGGACCTGGACAAGTACGAGGGCGATGTCCTGCTCGACGCGGCGGCGATCAAGGCGGCAACCGAACAGGTGCCGGCGCAACTGCAACGCGACATCCAGTACGCCCACGGCAACGTGGCGCGCTTTGCCGAGGCACAGCGCGACTCGCTGCTCGAGTTCGAAACCGAAGTGGCGCCGGGTGTGACCGCAGGCCAACGCTGCATTCCCTGCCGCGCAGCCGGGTGCTATGTGCCCGGCGGCCGCTACAGCCACATCGCCTCGGCGATCATGACCGTGACCACCGCCAAGGTGGCCGGCGTCAACCACATCACCGCGTGCTCACCACCACGGCCGGACACCGGCATCGCACCCGCGATCATCTACGCCGCGCACATCGCCGGCGCCGACACCCTGCTTGCCATGGGCGGCGTGCAGGGCGTGGCGGCGATGACTTACGGGCTGTTCGGCCTACCCAAGTCAGACATCCTGGTCGGACCGGGCAACCAGTATGTGGCCGAAGCCAAGCGCATCCTCTTTGGCCAGGTCGGCATCGACATGTTTGCCGGCCCGACCGACAGCCTGATTCTCGCGGACGGCGACGCCGACCCCGAGATCGTCGCTGTCGACCTCGTGAGCCAGGCGGAGCACGGCTACAACTCGCCGGTCTGGCTGGTCACCGACGACCGCACATTGGCCGAAACCGTCATGGCACGGGTGCCGGAGCTGATCGCCGACCTGCCCGAACTCAACAGCGGCAACGCCGAAGCGGCCTGGCGCGACTACGCCGAGGTGATCCTCTGCGACGACCGCGAGGAAATGGCCTCGGTGTCGGACGACTACGCGCCCGAGCACCTGACCGTCCAGGCTGCCGACCTCGACTGGTGGCTGCAACGCCTCAAGTGCTACGGCTCGCTGTTCCTCGGCGAAGAGACCACCGTCTCCTACGGCGACAAGGCCGCCGGCCCGAACCACGTGTTGCCGACCTCCGGTGCCGCGAAGTACACCGGTGGGTTGTCCGTGCACAAGTACATGAAGGTCGTGACCTGGCAGCGCGCGACGCGCGAGGGGGCCATGCCGGTCGCCGAAGCGACGGCGCGGATTTCGCGCCTCGAGGGTATGGAGGGCCACGCACGCGCCGCCGACGTGCGGCTGCACAAGTACTTCCCGGACACCGACTTCGAGTTGGCACCGTGAAACGCGCACCCGCGGAGCTGTTCGACCTGACCGGGCGCATCGCCTGCGTCACGGGCGCGAGCTCGGGACTCGGGCAGGCGGCGGCTGATGCGCTGATTGCCGCCGGTGCACAGGTCGTCGGCGTCGCGCGCCGCCACGCCGAGCTCAGCGCCTGGCGCGAGTCCGCCGGGCCCCGCGCCGCGACGGTGTGTGCCGACCTCGCCGACCTCGACAGTCTGAGCGCGGTGGCGCAGCACATCGCCGCGCCCTTTGGCGCGCCGGACATCCTGGTCAACGCCGCGGGCATCAACACCCGACAACCGGCCGACGACGTCGAGCCAGCCAAATGGCGGCTCAGCCTCGACCTCAACCTGAGCGCCCCGTTCTACCTCAGTCAGGCACTGGTGCCCGGCATGAAGCAGAACCGCTGGGGCCGCATCGTCAACTTTGCCTCGTTGCAGAGCTTTCGGGCCTTCCACGCCGGTATCGCCTACGGCGCTGCCAAGGGCGGACTTGCCCAACTGACGCGGGCCATGGCGGAAGCCTGGTCCGGCGACGGCATCAACGCCAACGCTGTAGCGCCCGGCTTTTTCCGCACGCCGCTGACTGCACCCGTGTTCGAGGACGGCGAGCTCGCCGGCAAGTTGGCCGCGCAGACCTGCGTCGGCCGAAACGGCGAACCCGCCGACCTGGTCGGACCGCTGATCTTTCTCTGCAGTGATGCCTCTGCCTATGTGACCGGCCAAGTGCTGCCAGTCGACGGCGGCTTCACTGCCAAATGACCACCCCGTCCCCCAACAGGAGACTCTGACATGTCCATCAGTGATGCGCTGGTGAACGACCTCGCGGCAAACCAGATCGGTTTTGTTACCACCGTTCCGTGCAAGCAGCTCGGCGGCGTGATCGAGGGCGTCGACAAACACCCGGATATCAAACACGTGCCCTGTAACAAGGAGGACGAGGGCATCGGCTTGTGCGCCGGCGCGTGGATGGCTGGCACTCGACCGGCGATCATCATGCAAAACACGGCGATTGGTGTGACCGTCAACACGCTCGTGACCCTGACCCAGTTCTACCGCATGCCCTTGCCGATGCTGATCAGCTACCGGGGCGAGTTGCGCGAGCCGGTGTCCTGCCAGGTCGAGATGGCTGTCCACACCAAGGCACTTTTGGACCAGCTGCTGATTCCGACCTACCACTTCCACAATGAATCGGATGCCGAGGAGTTCGACGCCATCCTCAAGTACTGCTTCATGAGCAAGAAACCTGTCGCGATTCTGACCGATGCCAACTTCTGGGGAGGCTACTGAGATGATCCGCTCCGAACTGCTCAAGACCCTCTACCCGATCCTCGAAAAGCACTTCGTGGTGTGCAACATCGGCCTGCCGAGCCAGGAACTGCACCAGCTCGGTGACCGGGACACCTTTTTTTACATGCTTGGCACCATGGGCTTGTCCTCGTCGATCGGTTTCGGTCTGGCGTTGAACCAGCCACAGACGATCATTGCCATCGACGGCGACGGCTCCGTGTTGACCAACCTCGGCACCCTCGCCACCATCGGCAACAACGACGCGGACAACTACGTCCTCTTCATCGTCGACAACGGCAGCTACGGCTCGACCGGTGACCAGCCGACCTATGCCGGCGCCAGGACCTCGCTCGCCGACGTGGCCCGCGCCTGTGGCTGCGAGAACGTGGTCGAGTGCCAGGACACCGAGGGCCCCGCTGCGCTGCAAGCAGCCATCGACAGCCAGAAGAAAACCGTCATCGTGTGCCATTGCGAGTCGGGCAACATCAAGCTGCCGGTGATCGAGACCGACCCGGCCGTGATCCGCCACCGCTTCATGGCCGCACTCAGCGCCGCGAATGCCTGAGGCCATCCCCGGTCGCTCGCCCGCTTTGCTTAAGCGGGCGGCGTCCATCGCGCACCTGGAGCGGCTGGCGCGGCGCCGGTTGCCGTCCTTCGTGTGGGACTACCTTGCCGGCGGCTGCGCCGACGACATCGGTGTGCGTGCCAACACCCAGGCGCTGGATCGGGTCACGCTGTGCCCGGACTACCTCCGCGACTGCGACACCGTCGACCTCGGCACCCCGCTGTTCGGCAAGGCCTACCGCGCGCCGTTCGGCGTCGCCCCGCTCGGCCTCAGTGGTCTGTTTTGGCCCGACGCATCACGCCACCAGGCGCGCGCGGCGAAGGCACTGGGCCTGCCGTTCGTGCTCAGTACCATGTCAACCAGTTCGATCGAGGACACGGCGTCGGTCGCGGGCGACCACCTGTGGTTCCAACTGTACGCCCCGGCAGACGCGCACATCCGCGACGACCTGCTCGCCCGGGCGCGCGCAGCGGGCGTCTCGGTGCTGGTCGTGACCGTTGACGTGCCGACGCCCGGACGCCGGCCAGCCGACATCCGAAACGGCCTCGCCGTGCCGCCCCGCATCGACCTGCGCTCGCTGATGCAGACCGCGTTGAAGCCGCGCTGGGCACTCGCGATGGCACGCCAGGGTCTGCCGCAATTCGCCAACCTGCAACCCTACCTGCAACAGGGCGACCTGAAACGCACCGCGGCGGAGATTCGCTTCGCGCTGCGCAAGCCGGTCGACCTTGACACCTTGCGCGACCTGCGCAGCCGGTGGGACGGCGCCCTGGTGGTGAAAGGGGTGTTGAGCGTGTCGGACGCACGCGCCGCCGTGTCGGCGGGTGCCGACGGGTTGATCGTCTCGAACCACGGCGGCCGCCAGAGCGACGCGGCGCCCGCACCGGCAACGGTTCTGCCCGCCATCGCCGAGTCCGTTGGCGCCCAGTGCACGGTGATGGTCGACGGGGGTGTGCGCAGTGGCACCGACATCGCCCGGTACCTTGCCCTCGGCGCCGACGCCGTGTTCAGCGGCCGCGCCGCGGCCTACGGTGTCAGTGCCCTGGGTGCACGCGGGGCCGACCACGCACTCGGCCTGCTGTACGATGAGTGCGAGCAGATACTCACGCAGTTGCGCTGTCGGACGCCTGCGGACGTGCGTCGGGTGGGCGTCAGGCAGGACAACACCTGACTCCCCGGCCGACCAGGGGACCAAGTGACGCCGTTTTCCTATCAGTTGTACAGCTCGCGCGGGCACCCACCCCTCGCGCGTACACTGCGCATGCTCGCCGCCACCGGCTATACCCAGGTCGAAGGCTACCCTGCCATCCTCGACGACGCCGCCACCGTGCGTGACCTGCTGCTGCAATCCGGACTCCGCATGCCAAGCCTGCACTGGCCACTCGATGCGCTTGAATCCTCGATCGACGCGTGCGTGCGACTGGCGGCGCTGTTCAACGCATCGCAGGTGTACGCCCCCTACCTTGCCCCCGCTGACCGTCCGGTTGACCGCGCGGGTTGGCAGCACCTCGGCGCCCGCCTCGAGCGTGTCGCCGAGCAGCTCGGCGAGCACGGCATCGCGTTTGGCTGGCACAACCACGACTTCGAGTTCGTCCCCCTGGCCGACGGCGCACAGCCGATGGCTCTGCTGCTTCAGGCGGCCCCACACATCGGCTGGCAGGCCGACCTCGCGTGGATAGCACGAGCCGGCGGCGACCCGGCCCACTGGCTCACGCACTGGGCCGACCGCATCACCTCCCTGCACATCAAAGACCTCGCGCCCGCGCGCGAGCACACCGACGAGGACGGCTGGACCGATGTTGGCGACGGCACGATGCCGTGGCACACGCTGTGGCCATTGTGCCGAAACACGCAGGCGGCCAGTTTTGTCGTGGAACACGATCGCCCGTCCGACGACGCCCGGTTTGCCGCGCGTTCACTCGCGGCCCTGACCGCGCTTGCCGAGGGCTGAATGCGCACCGCTCCCGTGCGCGTCGGACTCGTCGGTTGCGGCGACATCGCTCGCACCTACCTCCGTTTGGCTCCGTCGTTCGGCGACATCGAGATCGTGGCCTGTGCCGACCTCAACCCCGAGGCCGCCCGGGCACGCGCGGCCGAACACGGGTTGACAGCGCTCTCTGTCGAGTCGCTGCTGGCCCAGGGCGACATCGACGTGGTTGCCAACCTGACGCCGCCCCGCGCCCATTTCGCTGTCGCGCACGCAGCGGTCTCTGCCGGCAAGCACGTCTACTGCGAAAAGCCGGTCGTGAGCAGCCTGCAGGAGGCCACTGCGCTCGCGCAGGCTGCGGACGCGCACGGCGTCCGCGTCGGCGCCGCGCCCGACACCTTCCTCGGCGGTGCCCACCAGCGCGCCCGGCAGCTTGTCGACAACGGCATCCTCGGGCGCATCACCAGCGGCACTGCCCACATGATGGGCCGAGGCATGGAACACTGGCACCCGAACCCGGCGTTTTTCTTTCAGGCGGGTGCCGGGCCGGTGCTGGACATGGGACCGTACTACGTCACCCAACTCGTGCACCTGCTCGGTCCGGTCGAGCAGGTCGTCGCGCTGGGCAACCGCGGCCGCTCCCAGCGCACGGTGCTGTCCGAACCGCGCGCCGGGGAGGTGATCCCGGTCGAGACGCCAACGACAGTGCACGCGGTCCTCGGCTTCGCCTCCGGCGCCGTGGTCACCCTGGGCACCAGCTGGGACGTGCAACACCACAGCCACCTCCCGATGGAGCTGTACGGCGAGCACGGCAGCCTGACGTTGCCTGACCCGAACTTCTTTGGTGGCGCGATCGTGTTGTGCACCGACCGACACCCGACCGGTCAGCGTCTTGCAATCGAACACCCTCTGGCGGTCGAGAATGAAGCCGATGCCGCCGACCAGCCTCGAGCAAACTACCGAGGCGTCGGTCTGGCTGACATGGCCAGCGCGATACGACAGAATCGTCCACACAGGTGCACCTTGGCGTTGGCCACACACGTGCTGGAAGTGCTACTGGCCATCCAAACCGCCACCGAAAACGGCGATACCGTGCACGTGTCGACAAGCTGCGGGCGGCCTATTGCGCTTTCGGCCAATGCGGCGACTGAACTGCTCCGCCCCCGCTGAAAAAGCGAATGGGTACCCGTGTACCACCGCACCGATTCCCGAAGGAATGCGAACGAGATACCCATGCAAACCCATCCCTTGACCCCGTTTCTAGAGCGGACAGGCGCTGACTACAGCATCATCGAGTGCGACCCAGAGCACGCTGACACGGCGGCCTTCTGCGCACAGTACGGCTATAGCCTGGCCGAATCGGCAAACCTCCTGGTGATCCGAGGCAAGAGCGGGGAGCAGAGATACGCAGCCTGCCTGGTGCTTGCGAGTTGCCGCCTGGATGTCAACAAGGTCGCTCGAAAGAAACTGGGGTCACGTCGGGTCTCATTTGCAAGCCCGGAGCAAACGCTTGAGCTCACGGGCATGGCGCTGGGTGGCGTTACCCCGATCGGCTTGCCGGAGACCCTGCCACTCTGGATCGACGCCGCCATCATGACACTCGAGCGTGTGGTGCTCGGCGGTGGCGACCGGCGCAGCAAGATCATCGCGGCGCCGGACCTGCTCACCGCCCTGCCGAACGCCGAAGTGGTGGAGGCCCTCGGCAAACCGATTTCGCCCGCGCCAGGTGGCACGAACTGACGCCCCCCGACCAGCCACCGGGCGTCTGTCACCGGCCACGGCGCACACAGGCAACCCACTGACACGACACTGACGGGACAAGAGCGCAACGTCCGATTGCGCAGGGCAGGCTCAGGACGTGATAATCGAGGTATTCCGGCGACGCGCTCCGGACCTGGCCTGTCTACCCTGCTGGACACACCAGCCAAACCCTCGCGCCGCCTCTTCATCACACCGGTGCGGTGTCAAACCCGATACAAGGAATTGCCATGCTCGACAAACGCCTTTTCTACATCAACGGACACTGGGTCGCGCCCCACACTGCCCGTGATTTCGACGTGATCAACCCATCCGACGAGTCGGTCTGTGCGGTCATCTCACTGGGCGACCAGTCGGACACCGATGCGGCCGTCGCAGCAGCGCGTGCCGCGTTCCCGGCCTGGGCCGCCACGCCCAAGGCCGAGCGTGTCGCCATGCTGACCAAACTCGCCGACATCTACGACGCACGCGGCGACGAGATGGCCGAGGCGATCTCCCTCGAGATGGGGGCGCCCATCGCGCTGGCGAAACAAGCACAAACCGGTGCAGGCACCTACCACCTGCGAAACTTTCTCAAGGTGCTCGAAGACTTCTCTTTCGAACGGCCACTCGGAGCGCATGCGCCAGACAATCACATCATCATGGAACCCATCGGGGTCTGCGGCCTGATCACGCCGTGGAACTGGCCGATGAACCAGGTCACGCTCAAGGTCGCACCGGCCATCGGCGCCGGCTGCACCATGGTGCTCAAGCCGTCGGAAATTGCCCCGCTCTCGTCGTACCTGTTTGCTGAATTCATGCACGAAGCGGGCTTCCCCCCCGGTGTGTTCAACCTCGTCAACGGAGACGGCACCGGCGTGGGCACGCAGCTCTCCGGGCACCCGGATGTCGACATGATCTCGTTCACCGGATCCACGCGCGCTGGCACGGCAATCACCCAGAACGCCGCGCCCTCGGTCAAACGCGTCAGTCTCGAGCTTGGTGGCAAAGGCGCCAACCTGATTTTCGCTGACGCCGATGAGAAGGCCGTGGTGCGCGGGGCTCGCCATTGTTTCAACAACAGTGGCCAGTCCTGCAACGCGCCGACCCGCATGCTGGTGGAGCGAGGCTACTACGACGAGGCTGTGCGAATCGCAGCCGAAACAGCAGGCAAGACGGCTGTGGACAACGCCGCCAACGACGGCCGACACATTGGCCCGGTCGTGTCGGAGCTGCAATACAACAAGATTCAAGCGCTGATTCAGAAGGGCATCGACGAGGGTGCGCGGTTGGTTGCAGGTGGCCCCGGTCGGCCCGAGGGGCTGGACAAGGGTTACTACGTTCAACCCACGGTGTTCGCCGATGTGAACAACGACATGACGATTGCGCGCGAAGAGATCTTCGGCCCTGTGCTTTCAATCATCCCGTTCGACACTGAGGAAGAAGCGGTCGCGATCGCCAACGACACAGCCTACGGCCTGACCAACTACCTCCAGACCCAGGACACAGCACGTGCAAGCCGGGTGGCACGTCAGTTGCGCTCGGGCATGGTCGAAGTCAACGGCAAGTCACTCGGAGCCTGCTCACCGTTCGGCGGATACAAACAATCCGGAAACGGCAGAGAGGGAGGCGTCTGGGGCCTGGAGGACTTTCTCGAGGTCAAGGCGGTCGCCGGCATCGAAGCCTAAGGCCGCCTTCAAACCGACCCCGTAACGGGGTCGGTCGACCGAGCCGTCCGGCACACGCTAGCCTCAGGCGGCGTCCTCGAACGGCACCACCTGGTCGGGCTGTCCCAATGGCAGCTCAATCAGAAAGCGGGTCCCCACCCCCTCTTCACTTTCGACGCGCAACGCGCCGCCGTGCCGCTTCACGACGATGTCGTGGGCGATGGCCAGGCCCTGACCGGTGCCCCGACCGACTTCCTTGGTCGTGAAGAATGGGTTGAAAATCTTGTCTTTCACGTCCTCCGGCATACCGCAGCCGTTGTCGCCGATTTCGATCACCACAGTGTCGCCCTCCTGCCGTGTCGAAACGGATATCTGGCCCTGCACCCCCGTCTGGCCGTCATGGCGATCGGCAATGGCGTGCGCGGCGTTGACGATGATGTTGACGCACACTTGGTTGATTTCTCCCGGACTCACACGGACCCGTGGCAGCTCGGGCGCCAACGAAAGGGCTGGCACGGCGACGTATTTCCACTCACTGCGTGACACGGTCAGACAGCTCTCGACCGACCGATTGAGATCGATCAACTGTTTTTCCGTGCCGGGGTGGGAGAAGTCCTTCATGGCACGAACGATTTCCGAGATGCGGGACACACCCTCCCTGGCCTGGCCAATCGAGTCAGGCAACTCAGCCATCAGAAAGGCGAGGTCCGCCTCACTGGCAAGGCGTTTGACGTCGGCCCAAACCGCCGCATCCGGTGCCGCGCCGGACGGGGCCTCAACAAGCTGGGCAACCGCCTCCATGACCGGCGTGAGCTCATCGAGGGCATCGGCGAAGAAGACGATGTTGTCGCCGACGTACTGGCAGGGTGTGTTGATCTCGTGGGCAATGCCAGCAGCCAACTGCCCAACCGCCTCCAATTTGCGCGCCGCGTGCAACTGCGCTTCCAACTCGCGCCGTTGCTTCTGTTCGGTGATGTCACGTTCGACCGCGATGAACCGGCGCACATCGCCGTTCGGCTCCAGAACGGGCGTCAACGCGATCTCGACCCAGTACGCGTCGCCTGACTTCGTGTAGTTCAAGACTTCCGTGCGCACGGGCCTTGCCTCGCGCACCGCGTCGCGCAACAGCACCACGTCGTCCGGGTCGGTGTCGGGGCCCTGCAATAGCGTCCCCGGCGCCCGCCCCCGCATCTCCTCGAGGCCATAGCCCGACAACGCCGACATGCTGCGGTTGATCCAAAGCACGAGGCCGTTCCGGTCGGCGATGACGACGGCGTCGTTGGCGTTCTCAGCCACTTCGGCCAGTTCACTTGCGCGTTGCTCGCTCGCGAGCAACTCGGCGTGCGAACGACGCAACACACGACGCTGTTTGGCAATCATCAGGTGACCAAAGACACCCAAGCCCAGAAAAGCCACCGCCATGGCGACGAACAGGCTCTGCGACAGCGTGGCGATCAGGGCTTTCTTGCTCGCGCGTAGCCGGTCGTCATTCCAGTGGGTCTTGAGAATCACACCGGGCGTGTCGAGGCTACGCAGGATTTCGCCATGCGAGACCGGCACCTCTTCCATCAACCGGGTTTCAATGAGTGTGGCCGATTGCAGCCCCATGTCACTGAAGTCGGTGGCGCTGACATCAAGATGAAAATTCGCAACGACAGCGCCCTCAACGTTTCCGGAATACAGCACAGGCACCGTCACCAGTACGATGTTCTGCCCGTTGGACAGCCGGTTCCCCACGCTGATGTCCGCGCTGCCGAGTTGACGGTTTGCGACGTCGAGCAACTCGGAGCCCGAGTAGACGCCGTACCACTCCGGCGCGACCGGACGCACGGCCAACCGCTCGCCCAGCACGTCAATCACCTCGATGTGCGTCATGCTCGGCAACAGGTCGAACTGGGAGATGAGTTGCGACAGGCCCTTGTTGTCCATCGACTCGCCGATCGCCGTTGAGATCACCAGAGGCTTGGACGCCAGGTAGCGCAGCCCCTCTACGTAACTGTCAAGCTGAAAATCGATCCAATCCTCGATCAGGCGATTCTGCATGAGCACGAAGTCGTCGCGGGCGCTGTCGAGGGGTGCTTGCGCTGCACGCCAGATGGCCGCCATGCCGAAGGCAAGCGATACCATCAGACCCAGTACGATGAAGGTCCAGAAGGCGGGCAGTGCAGCACGAGACGGGCTCATCGCTGTGCGCCCGTCTCGTGTTGCCGAGACAACGGTTGGATCGGCATGCTCAACGATCCCGCCCAAGCCGCGTCACCATCCGGCCGTCGTCATCCCACCGAGCCATGCACATGTCATCAAGGCCCAGGGCTTCGTGCGCGTCCGGCGTGGCCGCGGCAAAGGCCGCGAACGGTTTCCGGTACGTCCGCATGAGCCCCGCGACCGGTTCGGACAGGCTCTCCAGCGTCTCGCGCACCCGCCACCGCAGCGTCTCGACGTCGGGCTGCGCACCGCTCTCCTCGAGCGCTGCAATCAGCAGCAGGGTGAGGTCGTAGGCATGGAAGAAGCCGGCAGGCGCATCGAGCTGCGACAGCGACAGCACGTCCGCGCCCACGGCCTGCGCGTGCCGCCAGGCGTCGTCGAGCAACGGTGACACATCCGAACCCACCGGGGCGTAGCAGGTTTGCAGAAAGTGCAGGTCGACTCGATCACGGGTGGGCGCTGCCACGGTGTGTTTGAAGTCCCCACCGGTGATGCCCCAATGGCTGATGACACGCGGCGGTTCGGGCAGCCGAGACAACTCCGACACCACCTGCACCCCCTCCGGCGCGTTGGCGACCAACACTGCGCAATCAATGCCCGCGTCGTACACCTTTGTGGCCAGAAGATAGGCATCGGTCCGCGCCAGGCTGCCCGGAAAATAAAACACCGGCACCGCGTCGTGGCCGGCGCGCGCCAGGGACGTCGTCAGGGTCTTGTGGTTGGTGCGCCCCCAACCCGACTCCCAGAGCAGCAGTGCCGGACGCTGGCAGTCCTGTTGATTGAGGGCAAAATCGACCAACCGCTCGGCGGCCTTTGTGTCATCGATCGACAGGCGAAACACCCAGTTTTCGCCGCTCTCCACGCGCGTCAGTGGGCCAGCGGCCGACCAGGGCAGCAGCGTGAGCACGCGTTTCGTGTTGATGAACGCCTTGTAGCGCAAATACGGGGGTGAGTGCATGCCGCCGACAAACGCGAGGGCTGCGTCGTCAGCGAGGTACGTCAACATGTTCAACTTGGAACGCTTGACGTTGCCGCGGTGGTCCAGAGGCACGACCTCCAGCCGGTAGCCACCGGCCCGGTTGCCCACCGAGTACAGCGCCGCGCGCACGCCAAGTTCAATGGACGCAGCGGCTTGCACGTGGTGTTGCCTGTCGGCGTCAAGGTAGATGCGAGCCACAGGCAGGTCGGTGTCCGCCGCCTGGGCGGGCGTTGCGAACCACGCCCACGCCATCAGGCACACCACACGCCACGCCACGCTTCCCTGCTTCATCCGGGCTTCCTTGCTCATGTGGACACATCGGCACGCGCACGGCTCCCTGCCGATCAGCGCGTCACCTCAGAGCACAGATCGGTGAGGCGCAGACGAACTTGATGGCGCCACACCCACGGTCAGACATCCGGTGTGGTCGAGCAGACGTCGGACGGTCGAATGCGCCAACACCTGTCTCGGAATGGTCAGTCGCTGCGCGGCAGTACACCCGCTCGCAGCAGCAGCGTCAGAATGCGGTTCTCCGTCACCCAGTGCACCGCGTCGTCGAAAGCACACGCCGGCACGTCGCTGACACCCCGGCTGACGAAACGGTTGTCGTCGTCGAGGTTCTCGCGCTCAGCCGCACTGCGCACGGCGCCCTGCCCCTCCGACACCAACACCACAACCACGCCGTCGGCGCGGGTCGCCGTGCTGCCGCATGCCGCGTCGACAGCGTGCACGATGCGGTTGTCAGCCCGGATCGAGATCGGCGCCTGCAGCACGACACCGTCGGTGACGGCGTAGTCAGCGCGTCCATCACCGTCGTTGTCAGACGCGGATAGCCGGTATCGGAGCGGACGGTACCAGGCATCGAGCAACCGTCCCTGCCGGTCAACCGAACCGGAGACGCCCAGCGACGCAACCGGCACAAAGCCAGCGTAGGCCTGACACCCGGTTGACGACATCACTTCGTGCCCGGCGCTGTCGGCCGTTGCTGCACACGGCAGCCGGCCACGCGCCAACAGGTGGCCCACCAGGGCAGTCTCGAGCTGCTGCCACTGGACGCGCTGCACCGCACGGCGGTGTGCTTCGCGCGCCGACCCCAGCGGGGTCAACAACCCTGACAGCAGGATGGACAGCACCACGAGCACGAGCGCCACTTCGAGCAGCGTGAAGCCACGGTCGCGCCCAGTGGGCATCAGGGGGCACCCGGCGACAACAGCACCCAGGTGTCGTTCCCCCCGGGGTACCGGGTGTAGAGGTGGTCGCCGTCCGTGTTGACCGGGTGGTCGAGGTAGTGCTCGAGCGCGGGCACCGCGCGTGTCTGGCGCACACCGCTCGGCGGCATCTCCAGCGGCGGACCCACCCCGACGAACACCCCCGACACCGCACGCCCGTCCACCCGGGGCGCAGCGCCACAGTCGTCGCCAGCCAGGTGAAGCCAGACACGCGTGTGCCAGAAGTTGCGAACCAACCACGCGGGGAGGTCGACCACCGGCTGCTCGACCGCACCGCCGAGCGCGTCGACACAGGTTTGCATCGTCGCCGCACCGGCAGCGGCCCGGTAGCGCGGTACCGAGACCCACCCCTGCATGTGACACGCCGAGCACGGCAGGTCACCCGCACTGTCCAGCGCACCGAGCCTGCCGAGGTGGGGGAACCGGCCGTGGGCGAGGTAGTACCCCCGCACCGACGCTCGCACCGCCGCCACCGCTTGACGCTCGACCAACGGCATCACATCGCGCCACCGAATCGCGACAATCCGGTCGTTGCCGGCCGCACGTGAAAAGGCGGTGTCGCCATCGGCGTTCTCGCCCTCGAGGTAGTCCTCGACACGCACCGTGCCGGGCAGCCGCGCCTGGCCTGCCAGGGGTGGACCGGGCGCAATGACCAGCCCGATCACATCCGCGACGCCATCGAGCGTCAGCACCGGCACCGTGTCCGAGTTCAACACCATCGCGTGCGACGGCGAGCCGCTCGGTGCAGGCCGGTTTCGGTACGGCCCGGCTACCACCCACCACAGCGGCTCGGTTGCGGTACTGGTATCGTGCTGCAGCTCCTGGACTGCCCCGAGCGAGGTGGCAAAGTCGCGCGGCAGCAACCCCATCGCCAACGCAGCACAGCGGGGGCCGCTGTTGCCGTTGCCATTGGTGTCCGGGCACGGAAACTTGCCCGGTCCCGCCGAGCTGCTGTGGTAGTTCTGCGGGTAACTCACGGCGTACTCGATCAGCGCCGAGCGCGCTTGCATCAATCGGTGCGTCTCGCCGTCGATGGGCACGGCCGTCGGCGGACCCCGCCACACCAGCAGGGATAGCAGGCTCAACGACCCCAGCGCCACCAACACCATCACAGCAACCCCACCCCGACACCTCACGGCGCAGCCCGAATGACAAGGCCGGAACGAGCCCCGCCACGGTCACCCGGCGCGAACTCGGATCGACCAGCCGAGGAGCGAACCCAACCCGCCACGTCGGGTGTGGGCAGACTGGGATCACCCACCGTCGGGGCGTCGATCGCAGCCCGTTCTTCGGGGGTGTAAAACAGCCGCAGGTCGGTCAGCGGCGTCGCGGACGCGACCCCACTGACCACCAGCAGCAGCAACCCGAGCCACTTCGTCACGGCGCGACCATCCCGAACACCCTGCCGGTACAGTCGAGCCACAGTATCGACCCTACCCGTTGCACGCCGCAGCGGCTCAGCCGAACGGCCCCGAGTGCCAGGTCAAGTGACCGCAGGGCCGCGAGCGCGTCGACACCGTGTGCGACCGGCCAGCGCAACTGCCACCCCAAACTGCGGAGTGACCGATCAGCCGAAACGGCCTTGGCGTCTTCGTCGATCCACAACAGACCACAGGGGCTGGCAGCCTCACGGCAGCGGTTGGCATCCAGTTGGCCGGCGTTCCAGCGCCAGATCGCGGGGTCGAATGTGTTGACGGGCCCCGCGCGCTCGAGCGCGTCAACAAAGCCAGCCGCCGCAGCGTGCTGCTTGGCTGCGCGGTCGTGCTGCGCGTCGACCCAATCGCGCCTTTGGTCCAGCCGCGCGTCCCGGTGCGCTCGACCGGCCTCGATCGCCCACCCCAGGGCGGCGAGCGCAGCCAGGTTGAACACGGTCAGGGCCCACAGCGCGCGCTCACTCACGCCGCTCACCGAGTGCCTTGCTGAACGACAGTGTCAGCCCGCCCGCGGTGTCGCGCTGCGTGGCACCGTGCCCGTTTGGGTGCGACGGATTTTCACCCCACCCCTGTCGCTGCAAGACATCAGAGAGGAAGAGCGCCAGGGTTGGCAGCCGCGAACCCGCTCGCGACGGCGGGGCGAACACCAGCTGCAGGTGCTGCGCTGGCGGGTCCGCCACCCAATCGACAGCCAGCAGCTGCGTCCCCAACGGCAGCGCTGAGACAGCGCGTGCGGCGCTCAACATGGCGCCGTGCCAGGCCGTGACGTCGCCACCAGGCCGATGCTCCCACGCCTGCACCGCCCGCCAGCGGTCTCGTTGCACTGCAGTCAGCACAGCCGCCGGATAGGTACCGAGGCCGCTGTTATCGGCTTCTGTCGGCGCGCCGAAGGCCATCGGCGCGATTGCCGCGCGTTCCCGCCAGGCTTCGGACAGCAGCACGCCCAGAGCAATAGAAGACACGAGCGCAGCGCAGTGTGCACCCGCGCGCCACCGGGCGCTGGAGCGCATGGCCGGGTTGCGCAAATCACTGCGTGCCGAGTCGAGCACCAACACGGGCAGCTCTGGCGACCGACGGGCCGCGGCGTTGCGCGCAGGCACCAGTCGCAGCGTGCGCGCGAGCTCGTCCGGGTCGACCACCTGCTCTGCGCCATCGCCGTCGGCCGACGGACCGACCCAGACCCGCGTCACCCTGGTGTCTGCCGTGACCAGCCGACGCTCCTGCACAAAAGCGTGTGTTTCAGCCATGGCATCAGACAACACCACAGCCCGGTGCAAGCGGCGGTGCCACAGGAGGGTGCCGTGCACCACCACCGCGAGGTGACGACAGGCATCGCCCTCCCAGCCGATCACACAGGCGGCCGGCGGTGACCTGAGGCAGCGGTACACCACCTCAGCGCGCTGGCCCCCGTGCCGGATACGTCGAAACCCCACGCGGCGTTGCGCGGCCCACGCCATCAGCGCCGACAGGCCGGACGCGCCGTCGATTCGCTGCACCAGCTGTACCTCGCCCACGCGTTGCAAGCTGCCGCACCCGTCTCGCGTGTGTTCAAGCCAGGCATGGTGACAGTAGCGGCGCAGATCGGCCGGTGGCACGGCGGCCGTGTCCAGCACCGCCGACTGGACCGTGCCGGACTCCACGACCAGGGTGGCACCCGCACAGGCGCGGGCCGCGGCACCCGGGTCCGTGGCGAGCGCGGTCACGGGCCAGCGGCGCACCCCGCCCCGACCGAGCACGGTCAGCGTGTCGTGCTCGAGGATGGCGTACCGCCGTCTCACACGCTGCCCAGCGAAAACAGGGTGTCGTAGAGAGGCAGAAACAACGCCGCGACCAGCCAGACCAGCAGTCCGGCCACCACCAGGAGCACCAGCGGCCCGAGCGCCCGGGTTGCCCTGTCTGTGGTGCGCGACACGGCGTGTTCCAGCACAGCGGCCGCGTGCGATACGGTGTCCTCCAATCGACCGCTCGCTTCCCCCGTGCGAATGAGGTGTACCATCACACGCGGAAACACCGCGCCACGCGCCATGGCCTGGTGCACCTGCCGACCGGCGCTGACATCCATCGCCACGTCGCGCACGCACTGTGCGAGATAGCGGTTCGGGATGCCCTCGGCCGCCAGTGCGAGCGCGTCGCTGATCACAAGGCCGGCACCGTGCATCGCCGCAAGTTGCCGACAGGCCACTGCCAGATGCGCCTGACACAGAACCGTGCCAACCAGGGGTACACGCAACTGTGCACGCGCGCACCCCATGCCGACGGACGCGTTCAGTCGACACGCGAGCGCAAGCCCCGCTGTGGCGACGAGGACCGCAAGCAACACTGTCGGCCCGCATGCCGTGATCGCATCGGCCGTCGCCACCAGCGACACCGTGTACCACGGCAACGCAGCACCGGTCAGCGCGGCGAGCGTGGCGACCTGCGGAACGACCATCGCCAGCAGCAGCGGCGTAGCCACCATCAACACCAACAAGGTCAGCGCCGGGTAGGTCACGGCACGCCGAAGTTGGCAGGCCATCGCGGTGCGCCGCTCAGCGATGCCGTGCAGTGCCAACAAGGCCGCATCGAGCGAACCGGTCGCCTCCCCGCTCCGCACCAGCGCGCAGACCCGCGCGTTGAAGACTCCCGGCTGTGCTGACATGGCGTCTGACAGCGGCAGCCCGCGATCGAGCGCATGCAACAACTGCCGTGAAACCGGCCCTGTTCGATCCGGGGCGTCCGCGAGGTGCGCGAGCGCGTCCGACACCGCGATGCCCGCGGAGATCAACACGGTCAGCTGGCTGAGCCACCCCTGCAGTTCCGCAGTGCTCGGCGTGGCTCGCCAGCCCCGTCGCGCTGCCCGTGCCCGCACCAGTACCTCACCGCGTGCGGCAACCTGGCGTGACAGGTCATCGAGGTCGTGTGCGTCACAGACGCCCTCCACGTTCAGGCCCTCTGCGCTGATTGCGCGGTAGGCAAAACTAGTCACACGCGCGCCCCGTCGGCGGCACGCCGATCACGCGTCGGTACTCTGCCACGGTGGTTCGCCCTGCACACACGGCCTGCCAGGCACGCCGCGCGAGCGGGACGAACCCGACAGCGTCGAGGGCCCCACGCAACGGCCGGTTCATCTCCGTGGCCTCGCACACGGCGTCGTCGAACCGCAGCACCTCAACGACAGCCAGCCGCCCTCGGTAGCCGCGACCCTGACACGCGTCGCAACCGACAGCGTCGTCAAGCGGCGGCGGCGTGCTCGGCGCGCAGTGCACACAAAGCCGTCGCAACAACCGTTGCGAGACGACAGCGGCAAGTTGGTTGGCGATCAGCGCACGCGAGACGCCGAGGTCCACCAGCCGCGGAACAACCGCCACGGCGCTGGACGCGTGCACGGTGCTGAGCACACGGTGGCCGGTCATCGACGCGCGCCAGGCCATGCGCGCGGATTCCGGATCCCGTATTTCGCCGATCAGGATCACATCCGGGTCCTGCCGCAAGGCCGCCCTGACCCCATCGGCGTAGTCGATGCCGTGCTGCGGATCGATGCTGCTCTGACGCAACCAGGGCGCTGTGTACTCTGCCGGGTCTTCGAGCGTCAGAATGTTCTGTTGCGGCCCGCGGTACGTTTCGAGGAGCGCGTGCAAGGTCGTTGTCTTACCCGAGCCGGTGGGACCGGCCATCAGCAGCAGGCCGTCGTGCCGAGCCAACGCACCGTGCAACAGCGCCATGCTCTCGGCATCGATGCCCAACGCGTCGAGGGGCAAGGCCCGGCTGTCCGTCGACAGCACCCGGAGGACGATCGCCTCGCCCTGGTCGGTCGGCAACACAGACAGGCGGAACCGGTGTTCCTCGCTCCAGAACACGCGCGTGACGTGGCCGTCCTGCACGGCGCGTGAGTCTGCGACATCGAGCCCGGCAAGGACTTTCAAGCGCACACAGAGCGCCTGGCATTGAGACGACGACACCAGCGCCGCCGTCTCGAGCACACCGTCAACGCGCAAGCGAAGACGCGCAAACCCGGCTTCAGGCTGGACGTGGATGTCGGACGCTCGGTGTATGACTGCGCGCTGCAGCAGCTGATCGACGATCGCCACGGCGTTGTCGTCACCCGACTCGATCACGGCCTGCAGGCGCTCGGCCGACGCGCGGAGTCGCGTCAGTGCGCGGGCCAGGTCCAGAGGCTCACAGCGGAACCAGAGGACGGTGAGATCGGGCACTTGCGCCTGCACCGCGTCGCGGGTTGCGAGGTCGCCGGGTTGACCACACGCAACCGATACCTCATCGCCACCGTCGGACAAAGCGAAGGGGATGACCTGCCACGCCGACAGCCACTCCGGCGAAAAGAGCGCCAGTGCGCGCGCGTCGGGCGCGACCGTGTCGATATTCACCTGTGGGTAGGGGTTGATTCTGTCGAGTGTCTCGAAGAGCACCTGCGCATCGACCGTGTCGAGCCGCCGCACGGCACCGAGCGCGCCCTCACCGAGCGCCTGAACGAGGTTGTCCACGGCGTGTTGTTCGTGCCGCGTCAACAGACCCGCTCGCACGAGGGACTGGACCAGGTCCGTCTGGGCCGGGGTGCTCACGGCAACGCCGCAGTGGGTGCCGTCGCACCCGCCACCGGTTTCGCCACCAACGCACTCGAAACGGGCACGGGCACACCGGCGCGCCGGGACATGGCGACCACCGCGCGCGCCAGGCCATCGTCCTGAAGGTGCAGAGCCGCACCCCGAGCCAGGGTGATCGCGGCCTCGCGATCGCCGCGCGCCCACCGCACACGGACACGGTCGAGGGCCGACGCTGATGGACTCAGTGCACGCACCGAGACGCGCACGCGTGGCATTGGTGTCGGCTTGGGTGCCGCTGCAGGCTGCGGCCGGCGCGGTTCGACGGCGGGCAAGCGTGGCAGTTGAACCGCCGTGACAAGTGACGCTGCGGCCATGGGCGTCGACAGCAAAGCGGCAGCCTCGCGTTGCAACACCAACGCAGCGCGAAGGCGCTGCTCCAGCTCAGCTCGGTCTCGCACCGGTGTGGGGGCGACGCGCAGCACACCCACACCAGACGCCACGCAAACGGCTATCAACAACGCGACGACCACACCCGGGCGAACCCACCCCACCGGGATTGCAGGTTTGAGGGCAGCGCGGGTCATACAACGTCCTCCAGCGGCAGCACATGGGGCGTCAGCAGGATCAGCAGCTCAACCTGGTGCCGTGCACTGTCGCGCGCGGTAAAGAGCCGCCCGACCAGGGGCAGGCGTTCGAGTCCGGGCACGGCACCGCGGTGGCTGCCATCGGTCAGCTGACGCAGTCCACCGAGTGCCACCGTCTGGCCCGAACGCACGCGCAAGCTGGTGTCAATTTCACGCACTTGTATTTCCGGAATGTCGTTTCGCACTCCAACCGCGGCGAGCGTCGGGTTGGGGTCACGGGCATAGCGGATGATCCTGGACACACTGGGTCGCACATTCAGCGACACCACACCGCCCGAGTCGATCTGCGGGGTCACGTGCATCATCAGACCGACCGGTACCGTGTGGATGGTCGAACGTACGGACTGCCGTTCCAAGCCGGTTTCGCCGTTCACTTCGCGGTCGACATCCAGTGAAAAATACACCGTGTTGTTGACCACCTTGAGCACGCTCGGCTGGTTGTTCAGCGCGATCAGCCTCGGTGTCGACACCACGCGCACGTCACCGAACTGCTGCAGCACTTTCACGGCCGCAGCCACGCTGTGGCGGGTGTCGGTTGAGTTGAATTGCAACACCGCACCACCGCTTTCTGCGCCGACCTCGATGCGACTGCCCAGGTGCTGAACCCAGCTCCACCCGTCAGGTTGTGCGAGCTGCTGCCAGTCAACCCCGAGGGCATGGCGTTCATCGAGGGCGATCTCGATCACACTGGCTTCGATGAGCACCTGGCGCTGCATGCGCGAGACAATGTGGTCGAGGTAGCGTTTTACATCCGTGTGGTGAGACTGACGCGCCAACACGCTGACCAAGCCGGCCTCACGGTTCACGTTGACCACCCGCGACTCCGCGTCACCCGCCGCATCGACAAGCGCCGTGATGCCGTCGACAACGGCGTCCCACGGCTGCGAGCTCACCGCCGTCTGCAGCGAAGACGCCGAGCTCGCCCGACTGGCAACCGCCTCTCGACTCGGGGTGCCGACATGCAGGTCCACCGTGTACGCCGTCTCGAAGCTCCGAGTGGCGTTGAGGTAGTCGACGCGATAGTGCCTGAGGAAAGCCCGATCGGGCAGGATGTCGAGCCGGTTCGCGTGCAACTCGGTACGGCAACCGCATTGACTCGCCAGCGATTCGAGCAGCTCGTCCAGCGGCCGCTGTTGCGCACGCATCCAGACAGCAGCCTTCAACGGCACGTGCACGGCGAGCGACACCGACGCATGTTCGGCCAACTCGTTAAACACGGCGCCACAGGGCACACCCTCGGCCACCAGATCGAAACGGTTTAGCGCTATGTCCTCCGCCAGCACGGCGGTATCAACGAGGGTGTCAGCCTCAGTCGACGCCGGGGCTGGAACGGGGTAGCGGTCCGGCTGCACCAGCGCGGGCAGCACCGGGTTGCGCCAGTCGGCTGAGAACGGGGGCTCCGGGTCACGCGTGTTGGCACACGCCGACAGCGACACCCACAGGAGGAGTCCCGAAATGCAAGCCGTTGTGTTGTATTGCCACGCTGCCATGCCGGCAGTGAAGCGCGATCACCGCGTGGGCGTCCACTCCCACAGTTGCACAAATCGGCTCACGCCTGCCACAGGCGTCTCAGCGGCGATACGTCAGCGACGCACAACAGACGCTGCGCGCGCAACGTGGGGCCACATCAGGCGGAGGCGACGACACCACGCAGACTGCCGACACTGCGCACGAAGGGCTGCAAGCGGCGCAGGCTCCGCGGCAAGGCCGCAATGGCGTCACGCGCCGCGTCCGCCGAGGCGTAGTCGCCAAACACCACCAGGGTCAGCGCACGTCCGTCGCGCTGGGTGGGAAACGCGCGGATCGTCTGGCGGTCGAGTGTCGGTGGCAAGGTCGCCATGAAATCCGCGAGCTTGTCGGAGTCACGCGACACCAGCAACAACTGGATGCTGTAGCGGTCGGCCGCGCTGGCCGCCAGCCAATCACCCGACTGGCCGAACCACATGTCCAGCGACTGAGCGGGGTTGTCGAGTGTCACCGGGTCGCCCGCTGCGCGTGCCGTGTTCGACATCGGTGCAGAGCCAAGGCGCAACGCGGCGTCGTTGACGCGCCTGACCAGGGAGAAGTCACCGTTGAAACCCGCGTCGGTGCGCAGTGCGAAGGCGCCGTCACCCACATCCGAGACGCGCGTGGCCAAGCGGCCAATGGCTCTACCGAGCGCAGCGATGCGCGGATCACCCAGCGACGGTGATTGACGTGGCACGCCGGGCAGTGCCGACGGCTCCGCCGAGGCGACGGCCGGCGCTGACGGTACAGGCGACACAGGGTCGGTCAATGCCAGCGGTGCGTCGTCCTCGACGACCGCACGCCGCTCAATCTCGCGCGCCGCTCCGACCTCAGCCACGGCGGGCTCGACATCGACACCAGCACGCGGCGCGGCGTCCGTCGACTGATCGAGCATCACGGACAGGACAACGGCCGTGATGGCCGCGCTCGCCGCGACGCCCACTGCGGCGAGGCGCAGCAAACGTGGCACCGCCCCGACCGCGGGCAGACTTGGCCGGCGCAGGCGCGGCACCCGGCGCAATCGGGCGCGCACGGCCGACACCACACCCGTGGACGGCACCAGGCCGAACTGCCGGGCCGCAGCGTCCACATGCGCCTCGGCAAGCGTCACCGAACCGGCCTGATCCGCGTGTTCGAGCGCCGCGGCAGCCAGGACATTGATCCGCCGAAACGAGCCTTTCGACAGCGCGTGAATCGACCGTGCGACGGGCGCGTCAATCGCGCCGCGGCCGGCCCGTTGCAGGTGTTCGTTGCAATACGCCTCCACGTCTTCCGGCGTCGGCGCCGCCAACGCCACGTGGTGAGAGACCGGCGTCAACAACCGCGGCAACTGCGCCGTCTGCTCTGCCTCGCTGTCGGCGAACACCAGCAATTGCAACCACGGGTCCGCTCCGCCGCTGTGGCACATGCGGTGCAGGCTGCGCAGCGTCGCCGACGCGGCCGCTTGCGCTTCCTCGACCACCAGCACGGTGCGACGGCCTTGCATGCGACGCGCTTGCAAACACTGCTCGACCGCCTGTTCGACCGCCTTGTCGCTGTCGAGCGCGCCGCTCCGCAGGCCGCATTGCTCCGCCAAGGCGCGGTAGAGATCCATCGCCGGGAGCTGGGGTTGAGGCAGATAGAGCACGTCGGCGACGTGCTCGAGTCGGGATTCGAGTTCCGACACCAGCGCACTCTTGCCACTGCCTTGCCCGCCCGTGACGAGGCAAACAGGATCACCACCGTCAACCGCGGCGTACAGGGTCTGCAAGACGTCGCCCCGAGCGGCACCGGAAAAGAAAAAGGCCGGCTCAAGGGACGCCGAGAACGGCGCGTGGGCGAGGTCGGGGGAGGATGTAGCCATGGGTCACCGTCTCTTCAACCGCCAGGTGTTTGGCGGAACGTAGTCAACTGCCAATGCATTGCCAAAATCGGGCCGAGTCCGGAGAATCGTCGCCGCCCCGGCAAGCCTTGCCGCCTTCGACCGCCCCGTCGTGCCCGATATCGTCCTCTTCGAACCCGAAATACCCCAGAACACCGGCAACCTGATCCGCCTGGCAGCCAACACCGGGTACCGCCTCTGCCTGATCGAGCCACTGGGCTTCCACATGGACGAGAAACGGCTTCGACGGGCTGGCCTGGACTACCGCGAATGGGCGACGGTCGCGGTCTTCGAATCGTTCGCCGACTACCGCAGTGCACAGCCGCAGACCCGTGTCTGGGCATTCAGCAGCAAGGTGACACGCCGTTACACCGACGCGGACTACGCCCGCGACGACGCGCTGCTGTTCGGACCGGAATCCCGTGGCCTGCCGCGGGCGGTGCTGGACGCCATCCCGACGGACCGGCACCTGTGCTTGCCGATGTGCCGGGCGGGCCGCAGCTTGAACCTCGCCAACGCGGCCGCCGTCGCAACCTACGAAAGTTGGCGACAGCAGGGTTTTCCGGGCAGCGCCTGACAGGTTCACGGTGTCACCGATCCCCGCCGCACGGTGACCTGGTCAACCGATTGCTGTGAAAAGCCCTTGAGCCCCCCGGTCCACGGAGAACACACATGAGCGACGCCGATCGCCAGGCCTATATGCAGTTGATCACCCGCAAGCTTGTCTGCTTCACCGGCGGCAGTCTGGCGCTGATCGGGACATTGGCCTACGTGCTGATGACACTGAGCGAGGAGGCGCCTCCTGTCCTTTCCGTCCTCGTCTTCATGTGCGGGTTGCTCGGCGGTTTCGTGAGCATCCAGCAGCGCCTGCCCAAGATGGGCGAGCTCGAGATGCGCGCCCTGACGCGGTCCTGGCTCTCGATCACCCTGATTCCGATCAACGGTGGGGTGTTCTCGCTGGTGTTCATGTTCATGTTCATGGGCGGCATGCTCGAGGGCTCGCTGTTTCCCCAATACAGCTACCAAGCCATCAACAACACCGCCGACTTCTACGACTGGATGAGCACCAGCTACCCGATCAGCAACCACGAGAACGCCAAACTGATCTTCTGGTCCTTTGTCGCCGGTTTCAGCGAGCGCCTGGTGCCCCAGGTGATCGGCAAGGTGTCCGGGCAGCTCGACACGGACGACAACGGGTCATCGGAGACCCGCTGACCGGCCCTCAGCGCGTCTCCGCCGTTGCGCTGCGTGCCAACAGGGCGCGAACGGCCGCCTCGGGCTGACGGCCGTCGTACAACACGGCGTGCACCTGTTCGACGATCGGCGCGTCAACGCCAAGCGACTGCGCCAGCCGGTGCGCTTCGAGCGCCGTGCCATGGCCTTCGACCACCTGCCCGATGGCCCGCTGGGCTTCGCCTGCCCCCTGACCGGCCGCGAGCGCCAAACCGTATCGGCGGTTGCGCGATTGGTCGTCCGTGGCCGTGAGCAGCAGGTCGCCAAGCCCGGTCAAGCCGGCGAGGGTCTCGGCCTTGCCACCGAGCGCGACGCCGATGCGACTCAGCTCGGCCAGGCCCCGCGTGATCAGCGCGGCGCGCGCATTCGCACCGTACCGGAGGCCATCGCTGATCCCCGCGGCGATCGCGAGAACATTCTTGAGGGCACCGCCCACCTGGGCTCCGATCAGGTCGTTGGACAGGTACACGCGGAACGCGCCGGCGTGCAGCCAGTCGGCGAAACGCGTCGCCGTCGCATGGTCGCGCGCCGCCACCGTGACCGCGGTCGGCAGCGCTGTGGCCACCTCACGGGCGAAGGACGGCCCGGTGACAAGGGCCGCCGGATGGGCGTGGCCAAGCCGCTGCTCGATCTGTTCGTGCAGCAGGCGACCGGTGCCGGGTTCAAAGCCCTTGGTCGCCCACAACAGCGGCGGCGCCGCCACCGCGGCGACGGCCTCCAGTGTGGTGCCGAAGGCGTGGCTGGGCGTGGCAATCAAGGCGCCCTCACAGGCGCGCAACGCGCGGCTGAGGTCGGTCTCGATGACCAGGGCGTCAGGCAGTGCAATGCCCGGCAGGTACCGCGCGTTCTCTCGCTGCTCTTGCAGCGCAGCGAGCTGTTCCGGCGATCGACCCCAGAGGGTGACGTGGTGACCGGCCCGGACCGCTTGCAGGGCCAGGGCCGTGCCCCAGGACCCGGCGCCGAGCACCGTGAGCCGAGTCGCCGTCACGGCGGCGACTACTGCAGCGTCGGGTCGGCGCTGGCCTGGCTCTTGGCCTGCTGCTGCTGGAACAGCGCGTCAAAGTTCACCGGTTCAAGCAGCAACTGCGGGAATCCGCCAGCGACAACGGTGTCGCAGATGAGCTGACGCGCGAACGGAAACAGGACATTGGGGCAGTAGGCGCCCAGCATCTGCGCGAGCTGCGGGTCTGGGAAGCCGCCGAGCTCGAACAAGCCCGCGTACTTGGTCTCGACCAGGTAGGCGGTCTCGTCGTTCTGTAGCACGGTCACCGTCAAGGTGAGCACGCTCTCGTAGAGCTTGTCCTTGACCGGCGAGGATTCGGAATTGAGCTGGACCTGCACCTTCGGCTGCCAACCGGCATTTTCGACGAACAGGGCGGGGGCACGAGGTGACTCGAAGCTGATGTCCTTCACGTACACCTTGTGGATTCGAAAGCTGGGCGCCGGGGTCTCTTCGGCCATCGGGATTTACTCGTCGGTTGATTGGGGGATGCGCGCCGTCACGGTTGCGGCGCGGCGCGACCTCAGGCCTTGCTGGCCGTCGGCAAGTTGGCTTTCTGCCACGCGTTGATGCCACCGGCGAGGTGGTGAAGGGTCGAGAAGCCGTGTTTCTTGAGGGTCTTGCACGCACGCTGCGCCCGCATGCCGTTCTCACAGATCAGGACCACCGGGTCGTCCTTGCGTCGCTCGATTTCGCCCACGCGCTTTTCCAACTGGGCCATCGGAATGTGCTTGGAGTCGATCAGGTGGCCCGACTTGAACGCGTTGTCGTCGCGGACGTCGATGACCAGCGCGCCGTCGTTCTGCAGGCGGGTGAGCGCAATCGGGCTGACCGCCTTGCCGCCGCTGGTCAGGCGCTCGTACTCGACGTAGACAATCATGCCGATGGTCGCGGCCAGGGCCAGGAACATGTAGGGGTGGTTCGAGACGAATTCGATGTACTGATCCATGAGTCACGCTGTCTGTCGGGTTGGGCCGCGCGGTGTGGCGTTCGCGCGCGCCAGCCGCACAGTTTACCACGCTGCCTTCTCGACCGAAGGCACGGTGCGCCGATCACGACGACCACCGGCAACGGCATGGGCCTACACTGTGGGAGAACACCCCGCATGACAGCGCCGTGCACGACTCCATCATCTTCCTGTTCTTCCTGATCTTCTCTGGTGCGGCCGTTTTCGCCACCGCGGCACTTTATGCTCGCCAGGCGCTCTTGATCGCTTACATCGCACTGGGCTTGCTGCTCGGACCCGCAGGCGTCAACCTGGTGCCGGACCCTTCCCTGGTCGCCGACATCGCCAACGTCGGTATCATCTTCCTGCTGTTCCTGCTCGGGCTGAACCTCGAACCCGCCGACCTCGGCAAGCTGTTCCGCGAGGCCGTCGTCGTCACCTGCCTCTCCTGCTTCGGCTTTGCCGCGTTCGGGTACGGCGTGGCCTGGGCCTTCGGCTTCGGCCTGACCGACAGCCTGCTGATCGCCGCCGCGTGCATGTTTTCAAGCACGATCATCGGCTTGAAACTGTTGCCGACAAGCGCCCTGCACCACCAACGCATGGGCGAAATCATCGTCAGCATCCTGCTGCTGCAGGACCTCATCGCGATCGCGATTCTGTTGCTGTTGCAGGGCCTCAGCCAGCCGGGTGACCCGGCGTTGGCCGTGGCCAAACTCGCGATCCTGCTACCGACCCTGCTCGGCGCCGCCTGGTTTCTCTCGCGCTACGCCCTGCATCGCCTGATCGCCAAATTCGACCAGATCCAGGAGTACGTGTTCCTGCTCGCCATCGGGTGGTGCCTCGGCATGGCCGAGCTCGCCGGCGCACTCGGCCTGTCACACGAGATCGGCGCCTTTGTCGCCGGCATCACCCTCGCAGCCAACCCGATTGCCCGCTACATCGCCGAGAGCCTCAAGCCGCTGCGTGACTTCTTCCTGATCATGTTTTTCTTCGCCCTCGGCGCCGGGTTCAACCTCGACCTCGTTGCCGACGTCTGGCTGCCCGCCGTGGTGCTCGCCGGCGGGTTGCTGGTGCTCAAACCCTGGGTGTTCACGCTACTGCTGCGGCGCGAGCAGGAGAAGGCCAATGTGGCCCGAGAAATCGGTGTACGCATGGGGCAGATCAGCGAGTTCACGTTGCTGATCGCCCTGGTGGGCACTGCCACCGGCTTCCTGAGCGAACGCGCCGCGGGCCTGGTGCAGGCCGCGACCGTGCTGAGCTTTCTGGTGTCGAGCTACTGGATCGTCGCCCGCTATCCCACGCCAATTGCGGTCGACGACCGCTTGCGCCGCGACTGATAGACGAAAGGCAACCCGCGCGAGCCAGGCTGTCGTCGGATCCTGCGTTGCGTCAGTTGCCGAGCAACCATTCGACCGCTTTGGCGATATCCACGTCCGAAAGCGCCGAGCCGCCGCGCGCCGGCATGCCGCCACGCCCGTTGATCACACTGGCAATCAAGCCGTCCATCCCGCGCTCACCGAGTCGAGCCTGCCAGGCAGCGGCGTCATCGAGTTTGGGTGCGCCAGCCACCCCGGCGCTGTGGCATGCGGCACAGGCCATATCAACCATCTCCTTGGGTGACATCGCCACAACCTCACCCGCGTCTGCTGCTGCTGGCGCAGCCGCCGTGGGAGCCGGGTCGTCAGCGCTCATCCGAACAGCGCCCACCGGCGCGATGCGCGATTCCAGGCGATTGAGCTCCATTGCGCTCACCGGTTTGCCAGCATCCAGCGTGTTGGCCAACACCAGAATGATGACGGTGAACAACGTCAACGCACCCAATACGACGCCGAACATCTGAAAAAACTCGATGTCGGATGGGCCTTCCACCTCGAGTGTACTCACGCGAACGTCCTCTTGAGGGTTCGGCGGTGCTGTGCCCCACTGCACGCGCACGTCGAACGGGTCAGGTTTGTATCCTGAACTGCACCAAAGTGTAGCAATCGCGCTGCACAGCGACAAACCAGCGCGTGGACGTCGGCGCTTTGACAGGCTAGACTGCCTCGCTACGTTGGTCTCGCTTGGACCACACGCCGCACCCGTAGCTCAGCTGGATAGAGTACCGCCCTCCGAAGGCGGGGGTCGCAGGTTCGAATCCTGCCGGGTGCGCCATCTCTACTTGACCACCCAAAATATCCCAAACACCTTGAAAGATAAGGCCGTTTTCTGGTTCGAAAAGCCCTTTTCACGACAGTAGCGAATGCGCTGCGTAAAGGCCAGCCGTAGCACCAGTCGCTTGTGCCAATACGCGCCAGAACACCAGAGATTCCAAGGGTTCTAGAGAAACTGCAACGCCCGTTCGAACAACTCCACTTTGGTGCGCGCCCGCGCGCCCACAGTGCGGCTTTCAACGGCCAGTTTTCCTCGATCAGACGACGTTCTTTTTCCAGCATCTTGATCTTGCGCTCGTAAGTACCGATCACCGCTGGCTCTGTGGCATCAACCACCCGATCCAACAGCTCTTCGACCTGCTGCGTGAGCGCCTTTTTCTGGGTTCGAAGTGTCTCCTTGAGGGCCTCGGCCTGCAATTCGCGTTGCTCCCAAACCGTATCAAACATTTAGCGCGCAAGCGCCGTGAGGTCGGTAGGTATCAATTGATGGCTATGCTCTTCACCTACCGATCCACCTTGCGTGGTGTTGTCAATCAGCCATAGGCCCGGTACTGTCTCATCCCACGGTGGCGGTGAAGTTTCCTTGCTGGCATCACCCATCTCAGCAAAGAAGTCGCTTTGCGCAAAGCAAAAAAGGGCAAACTCACTGACAGAGACGAACATCTGTTCGTGCAACCCAATGAAATACTGCCTATCAACCTGATCAGCAAGAGCATTGGGTGTCGGTGTCGTGATAAAGCCTGGGTGGTACTGAAACAGCCTACCGTTTGGATTGCGCGTATCCAATGTCCACTTGAACAGGTGATACGCACTATTCAAGGACATGTGGAAATCGCGCGTTTTTTCGTCATCATCGCTGGTCACCAGCGCGGTGGCGTTCAAACGCCGCGCGGCGAACATAGTGAACAGATCAGAATTCATCTTCATACTGTGCGTTCAGTCGTGACAAAGCTGATCAGAAGTAAACGCTTTGCTAGTTTAGTGTTCACACTCTAGTTCATGTGCAGCTCAGTGGGATGCAAATTTGTCCTTCCTATCTCCCACGCGTCTCACGAGACCTCGCCACAATAAATTGGGTAAGCTGCAAGTTCTTTGTTAGCAACATATGAAGGTTGGCGTCAAGTTATGTGTAGCAATGAGATCTAATTGATACTGTCTAAATTCAGTTCATCGTACCACTGATTTGAGGCCATAAAGGTTGCCAACATCTGATCAATGTCGTTGTAGTAATAGGCTTCAATCATTCGGCCATCGCAACCTTTTTTGACAATAACAGCACCACCAACAAGACTCGGTAGTTCGTAATGCCGCTCCTGTGTTAGAACGAGAAATAGAAAGTTGTCCGAAGAGTTTCGTGATGTAGCAAACTGAAAAAATTCTTTATCTTTCTCAACACAGGAATGGACTGTGGCTGCGATGGGATCACTGTCTTCGGCAACAGACCATATGGTCTTATTTAAATCGTCTTCAGATTGGATGATCTTATGCTCTAGAAGTCGATGGTTATCCCTCAGAGCGGCAACCAAGTTAGTGACAGCCGCCTGGGAGAAGTTTTGTGTTAGTTCCTCGTGCAAACTTTCTGATTCTGTGGTTCCTAAGTTTTCAAGGAATTCGTCAACAGCGTTTATGTCACCGTCTGTCAGTCGAAAAACTACATGTTGAGGTATGCTTTGCATGGCATCTCATTTCTATATCGGTTTACCACACTTGGGACAGAAGCCACCACTCCTAGGAGTGTCATGCACGACGTTTCCACCTTGTGTGCGGGAATATACCGGTAATACACTGCGTGCTTGCCGTAGACACTGCGACGGTACCCTTCGCGGATGAAATCAACAGCTTGATACAAAAAGGGATTGTCTGTGAGATTGTCAAAATGGGCCAGAAGACCGTCATAGTAGCGATCTGCTTGCGCTTGTCCCCATCGCTGAAAACCGGCGGTATAGAGTCTGTCAAGGTCCTGGCCCCATTACCTTGCCACCCCTGCGGGTGTGTATCGCACCTGACACACTGAATTACATAACCACACGAACGACATTGAGCCCGCTGTCACCCAGCGGGCTTTTTGGTGCGTGTCAATGACCCGCACTTGACCTGAATCCGCGCCACCCAAGCCGCATGAGCATGCTTGTCAGACATGTCGAACAATTTGTCTGACGCGGGCTGCAAAACCACCCCGGAATGACGCTGCAAAGCGCCCAAACCGCGCTGAAACAGGGCGTTCAGCGCCCCAGGCGCGACCGCCAGAACACGCTGTGACGCGCGGTGAGCGCGGGTGAGCGCTGTACAACCGGAAGCATGCCACGGCGCGCGTGAATTTATTTTGCACACACTCAATTTACTTGTTAATTTTCCTGCGCGCTTTGTCCGACTTGTCAGACAAAGCGTCAGACGAACCACCAATTCCAACGGAAAATCTAGTCCATATCAACGAGCACGGGCGCCGCTTTGTGCCATTGAAACGCGCGACAAGAACGCGCTACGGCGCAGTGGCCTTGGAAGAGAGCGAGCGAGGAGAAATGGCTGTGAAGCTTTTGCCTGTGAAAATCAGATCAATCGAGCGCCTGTCCAGGCGCAATGTCTGACAAGGCCACGACACGAAAAAATGTCGCGGCCTGCAAGATGTGTGTTATCTGACAACACCACCTTGGCAAGGGCAAGCCCGTTGCATCCCGTCCAGTCCCATCACGATTGAATTAAAACCTTTCCGCTAGTCAATATTGGGGGGGCTGGGAGCGTCTGCAAATTTATAGCAGGGGCTAGCGTAGTATAAATGTACTTCATATTGGTTCACACATCTGTTCGATGGGCATTTAACAATCAACAAGCGCTCATTTTGTGCATTGCGAATGCTGTGATCGGCAGTTAGCACAGATATTGCGAGCTTTGCCGATATATCGATGAATGATACGTGTATTCCTGTCGAACACAACGTTCCACCTCAGAGCCCATGCAGCATGTAGCAATTCAGGCAACAATTCGTGAACGCTTTGACAGCGATTCCATTCGACGATTCCTGGCCTCGCTTGCCCCGCTGGCGGGCTCCCAAGCATTGCAGGTTCGCGACTCCATTGCGCAAGCCAGTCTCACAACAATTACGGCATAAACCATTGATATGTATTGTTTTTTAGAGTTTTTTTAGACAGTATTACTGCGGATAGATTGCTCGACTTGTGACAAAACTGATACAGATGTATTAAGATATCGGGGTTGGACAACATTGAGTCGCCCAAGCGCTTGAGCTTGCATCCCGGATTACCTGACAATAGTCAGTGGCAGATACACCTGCTTCACGTACAGTTTTGGCCCTCTCGCGACATGTCAAAGCAATGTAGCGCGACAGCACAGAGAATCACCGCAATGAGACAATGTGAAAAATCATTATTATTTGTATACAAATCAAATGCCTTCATGTATCCATTGAGTAGATAACAAGAATACTTATAAAAATGACTACTAAAACTAAATATTGCACTTTGTGGGGAAATGGCAATAGCCATGTTCAGTTTCTAGCTGCATCAGACCCATCAAAAGCCACAGAAACAGACGGCCCTTTGTTTGATATTCAAGAATACCAAGCTTTGAAAGGAAAGCTTCGTGAAGAATACGGGCACAACCAAGAGTCCAGAATAAACAGCAGATTGCGGTCAGCATCGACGATAAAGCCTACTTTTAATTAACTAGACTGCCGCAACAGTCGATGCACAAGGCACGTCCAAATCTGTTTTTGATTGACTCTATGCTGTTGACCTACTGGGCATCCTACGAGGCCCTACAGTCTAACGGCCGTGAACATCCAAAACCGACATCACCTTGATTCTCTGGCGTTAAATAGCTGGAGCAGTTTCTTTTTGCGCTGAAATTTTAAGCTATAGAATATCTTTTGCCTTTCCGTTGACATAGCACAAAAGTGTAGTTAGTGTCCTGGGATTTTGGAAGGATCTAGGCGAGAAAATGAGCAGGAAGTCGATCCAGTGCGTGGACTTCGAATTTGGCGAATTGACCGACCACATCGGCGAACGTAATCAAGCTAAATTTCTATTCAATTATCTAAAAGGTCAGTCCGCGGCTTGCTTCATAGTCGAAACCGGCTACGTGGATCGCAACTACTCTTCCGACTACCACAAGTACTTCTCGCTCAGCTCAGGGTTACATTACGATTTCTGCAAGCGCCTAACATTTTTTTCCACTCGTATAGATGAAGCCTTGCTGCAGACACTGCAGGATCCGGAAAATGTAGACATCCGAAACGAAATAAGCGGAAAGCTACTCGGAACAATAGTCGTCAGGCCACTACCGCAGGCAAGAATAGGAAAGACGCTTTTGCGGTGGTACCACGATGATCAAACCAAAATCAACCCGAGAATAATGTGTCGGTCCTATAGACACAGTTTTAGCATCGGGACCTTAAACCTAAGCATAGAAGGCATACCCTGGCAGCAACAGGATATGGAAGTATCTGTATGCTCCACTGTTGCTGTCTGGTCCCAGCTGTATGCGTCCGCAAACTCTGTTCACTACCGAACACCAACTGTAGCTGAGATAACCGAAGCGGCAATCAAAAACTACTCGACTGGACATCGAATTTTTCCCGCAAAGGGCTGGGAGTCTGGGCATATAGGAGAGGCTATTAAATCATCTGGTTTAGAGCCAATGGACACCGGCGATGGTGTTGCTTTATGGCTTTCAGACTCGCAACTGTGCGCACTTCTGAGTGACGAAGCAGGCTCGAACGTGAACCTTTCCGCAATAGATGGACATGATGAGACGTTTAACAACCTTGGAAAGCATGCGCTCCATATGCTGTCCGGCAAGAAACTAAACAAGTTTCTCACCCCTTTTCTCCATCTGGGAGTGCCGGTTGTTTTAGCGGGAAACTATATTGTCAACAAAGACGAGCTATCCCAAAGCGACGGTAGCGAGAACTTATCTCAGCACGCCATATGCGTAACTGGTTACCGACAGAGCACCGATCTATCGGAATATACTGGAAATCACAGCATAATACCAAACTCTCATCACGCTTCCACATATTATGTTCATGACGATAATATTGGGCCTAATAGTAGATTTAGGTTTTTCTCTAAGAGCGCCTCACTAGAAATCAAGAATAACGGAGAAGATGATATCTTCACAGCCGAGTACTGCTTTCTAAAAAGAGAGCCGCCTGATGGGCGCGAAGGAGCTATTGAGGAGGAAGCTCAAGATGTAATATTTATGCCCTACAGGGCTTTTGTTGCAGTTGAAAAAAGCCATAGGCTGTGCCCAATGGAGGTGCAAAAAATATTTTCTGATCAAGCAATAGGAGCAATGACTCCTTTTGTCGACAAGTTACTTCGCAGGCACGGCCTTCAATATGCCACTGCCAACGGTACTTTCTGCACAGACTTCAGATTCTACAACAGCTCTGAGTACATGAAGACTCAGGTTCCAACTCCGAATAACTATGCATACAAAGGACAGCTCTTGCTCGACGTTGCGGGCATGATGGGCTCAATGAGTAAAACTATTGGAGTGACAAGACTATATGCAGTAAAAAAACACCAAACGAGCGTGCGTGTATTTCCCTTTTTTGATATCGTCCACGACACCACCACAGCCCATCCAACTCAATCCGTCTCAACTTTCTTGATATATACCACCAATATCGAAGCTGAGAAGGGCTTTGTAGAAATTCTCAAAAATGCATTCGAAGCAGACGAGATAAATCTTCCAAAAAGATATATAGGCTTATCATCAGTCGAGGGTAGTCACATTCGGGATATCTCGTAAGCGGTTCGTGCGAGTGGCGCGCCCGCTTGTTTTCTACTAGCAGATCGCTGACGTGGGCGACGAAATCAGATTGTGCGACCCATCGTTGCACTATCAGTTAAAGAATTGCTAGATTTTTTGCGTCTGCTAGCCCTAAGGCAGGTTTTTGGTAGAACTCTCAAACATGAGATTTGTTGCAATCAGTAGTACCACATATCCCTTCACTTGCAAACCCACGAGCTACGGTGTTTACTGCCAATACACAAGCACGGGTGCGTTAGAAGACGTCTGTTACGCTGGTACAACAACCAAGAACTGATTGCAACGGATTGCTTACACTGGCACGCTCACTAGACAATATAAATTGCTCAGCTGTCAGTAGCAACCGAATTGCGAATATGGTTCGATAAAGCAAGTGGATCGGCATAAATACGCAACTCGCCACACCATCGTCATCGACAATTCCCACCTTGTCAATCTAACGTTGATTGGATCGCTCGGAAGCGAATCGAATTAAGGTATGGGTGAACTGACCCCCTCTATAGCTGCACAGGATATAGTGCGGCGAGGAGGCAGAAGACATGGTGGATTCAGAGTCCGATATCAAACGCTGGACAGCCAAGCGCAAGACGCAGGTTGTGCTGGATATCCTCAAAGGGAAAACCACGGTTGCAGAGGTGTCTCGACAGCATGACCTGACCGCCTGCACCTCCTTGAACGCGCCCGCTGTCAGGCGCAGCGTGATGCGCGGTGAGGCCGGTTTAGCAGTGACCTTCGGAGCACTAGCAAAGTTGAACTCAGAGGCGACCGGCGGCGCTGCAGGCTCCTCTATCTCTTGTTGGTCTTTGACAACTGGTTGGTCATTAACCGGCGGGCTCGTCGCAGCAAGGGTCGGAGTGTTAGTCGCAACCACCCGCCGGGAACGACGGACGGCGACGTGCTCTTCATCAAAGCTGAAATCTGTAACATCTCTCATCGTGTCAGCCCCCGTGGTTTAGGGCTGCGTGATGCCGCGTTGCGGGATGATTTGTCGGGCGGTTTGGCCCGATCTGGTGGTGAGCTCACACCAGCCGAAGCGTTCCGAGCCACCGCTTGTCTAAGCGCTTGAGAAATATTGATTTTTTCTGCTTGGAGATAGGTCTCCCATCTGCTAAATTCCTCAGAAAGCGTGTTCGAAAACTTTTCGTCGATGCGCGCCAAACCAAAACGGTCACCCCAGGGTGGCCGTTATTGTTTGGCACACTCCGTCCAGGTAAGAACGGTCGTTTGACCAAACGGCAACGCCGTTTGGGACGGCCGACAGGCCGCCCG